>NZ_AKZL01000103.1:0-14832 GCF_000282755.1 Shewanella sp. POL2 | reverse complement strand
AACGACGCTAAGCGTCGTTTTTTATTTCTGGCGCATCCACAAGGCTAAGGCGTTAACGCCTCACGAGTAAACTCTTCATGGTCACACTCTGGGCAATCGGGGATCACGCCCGGAAACTCAATACTCATTTCATGGCCGCAGTTAGTGCACACCATCACCCCTTGGCTAACAATATCGCCACTCTGGTAATAGCCGTGGTGTTTAAAGTCTTGAGCCAGTTCATGCCATTCCACTTGGCTGCGGTCGGTGATTTCACTTAACCAATGCCAAAGGGTGTTTTCTAGGGTGATCACCGTTGGGCTGTGGCTTAAGCTGTCGGCATTTTGCTCACGCAAAAAGCTGGCGATATCACGCTTTAAGAATTGCTCAACTAACGCGAGCTCATCTTCCCCCGCTTGTTCTTTGAGGCGTAAGAACTCCTTCCCTTGAGTGACAGACTTAAATAAATTCTTTGCAGTCAGCGAGTTATCTTCCGCAAATTGCGCTTTCACTTCGTTAATTAAGGCTTGATACAGTCCTAGTAGCGCACTACTTCTATCATTCATAACCAATACTCCTTCATAGAACCTTTTTAATGCATCGCTTCTAGTTTATTCTATGCAGATCTTATTCGCGTCGATATGGCGTTAGATCAAATAAATAGGCGGCACTGCCGGAAATAGCGTGATGCAAGAGCAATATAATCCCTCAGAAATTGAAGCCTTAGTGCAAAAGCACTGGCACGACAACAAAACCTTTGAAGTTACTGAAGATGCAAACAAAGAAAAGTTTTATTGCCTTTCGATGTTTCCGTACCCTTCAGGTCGACTCCACATGGGACACGTTCGCAACTATACCATAGGCGATGTGGTTGCCCGCTTCCAGCGTCTTCAAGGCAAAAACGTGCTACAACCTATCGGTTGGGACTCTTTCGGTTTGCCTGCAGAAAACGCCGCAATCAACAACAAAACGGCACCAGCACCATGGACTTATCAAAATATTGAGTACATGAAAAACCAGCTAAAATTGCTGGGTTTTGGCTATGACTGGAGCCGTGAAATCGCCACTTGTACCCCAGAATATTACCGTTGGGAACAATGGTTCTTCACTAAACTGTACGAAAAAGGCTTAGTTTACAAGAAGACAGCTTCTGTAAACTGGTGCCCTAACGATGAAACCGTACTAGCAAACGAGCAGGTGCAAGACGGTTGCTGCTGGCGCTGTGATACCCCTGTAGAACAAAAAGAAATTCCACAGTGGTTCATTAAGATCACCGCCTACGCCGAAGAACTGTTAAACGATATCGACACCTTAGACGGTTGGCCTGAGCAAGTTAAGACCATGCAGCGCAACTGGATTGGTCGCAGCGAAGGCGTGGAAATGACCTTTGGTGTAGCGGGTAGTGACAAGTCATTCGACATCTACACAACCCGCCCCGATACCCTGATGGGTGTCACCTATGTAGCGATTGCTGCGGGTCACCCATTAGCAGAATTAGCCGCTCAAACTAACCCTGAGCTGGCTGCCTTTATCGATGAGTGCAAAAACAGCACTACGTCAGAAGCCGATTTAGCCACCATGGAAAAACGTGGCGTCGCGACAGGTCTATACGCGATTCACCCCATCACTGGCAAGCAAGTACCCATTTGGGCGGCTAACTTCGTACTAATGAACTATGGCACCGGCGCTGTGATGTCAGTTCCAGGCCACGACCAACGCGATTACGAATTTGCGAAAAAGTACCATCTCCCAATCGAAGCGGTTATCAAACCTGTTGACGGCGAGTTAGACATCAGCGAAGCGGCTTACACCGAAAAAGGCGTACTGTTTAACTCTGGTGAGTTCGACGGTTTAGACTTTGACGGCGCCTTCAATGCCATCGCCGACAAGTTAGTGGCTGAAGGTAAAGGTAAACGCCAAGTGAACTACCGTCTGCGTGACTGGGGTGTATCACGCCAGCGTTACTGGGGCGCACCTATTCCTATGGTGACCTTAGCCGACGGCACTGTTATCCCAACGCCTGAAGATCAACTGCCAGTTATTCTGCCAGAAGATGTGGTGATGGACGGTATTCAAAGCCCAATCAAGGCCGATAAAGAATGGGCGAAAACCCAAGTTAACGGCCAAGATGCGCTGCGCGAAACCGATACCTTCGATACCTTTATGGAATCTTCTTGGTATTACGCCCGTTACTGCAGCCCACAAGCAGACCAAATGTTAGATCCAACCAAGGCTAACTACTGGTTACCAGTGGATCAGTATATTGGTGGTATCGAACACGCTTGTATGCACTTGTTATACTTCCGCTTCTTCCACAAGTTGCTGCGTGATGCGGGTCTGGTTAACTCTAACGAGCCAGCGAAACAATTGCTGACTCAGGGCATGGTTTTAGCCGATGCCTTCTACTACACCAACGACAAAGGTGCCCGTGTATGGGTGTCTCCGCTGGATGTAGTGACCACAGAAAAAGACGATAAAGGCCGAGTCACCAAAGCCATCGATAAAGACGGTAACGAACTGGTTTACACCGGTATGTGTAAGATGTCTAAGTCGAAAAACAACGGTATCGACCCACAGGTGATGGTAGAGAAATACGGTGCCGACACTGTGCGTCTGTTTATGATGTTCGCATCACCACCAGAATTAACGCTGGAATGGCAAGAGTCAGGCGTTGAAGGCGCACACCGCTTTATCAAACGTCTGTGGAAACTGGCCAGCGATTATGTGGCTCAGGACAATAGCGAAGCCTTAGACGTTAGCAAATTAACAAGCGAGCAAAAAGCGCTGCGCCGTGAAGTGCACAAGACCATCGCTAAGGTGACCGATGATATCGGCCGTCGTCAGATGTTCAACACTGCGGTTGCCGCCGTGATGGAACTGATGAACCACCTGCAAAAAGCGCCGCAAACCACAGGTCAAGACAGAGCCATTATCGGCGAAGCCTTAACTGCGGTAGTGCGTTTACTGTACCCAATCATCCCACACGTGAGCTTTACCCTGTGGAACGAACTGGGCAACACCAACAGCATCGAAGACAGCCAATGGCCTGTTGTCGATGAATCAGCTCTGGTAGAAGACAGCAAGCTCATCGTGGTACAAGTGAACGGTAAAGTGCGCGCTAAGATCACTGTCGCTGCCGATGCTGACCAAGCGTCTGTTGAAGCGCTGGGTATGGCCGACGAGCAAGTCATCAAGTACTTAGATGGTGTTACGGTTCGTAAAGTTATCTATGTACCCGGTAAACTGCTCAGCATCGTTGCCAACTAACATCGTTGTTGTGATAAACGGATGCTGTCCACAAGACAAACAGGAAACCGCGAAAACTTATGCTAATTAAACGCTTAGCTTTCGCAATCATGGCGCTGGTCATTATGACCAGCGCAGGTTGCGGTTTTAAGCTTCAACGTAGCTACCAAATCCCCGAGCAGCTCAATCAACTCAGTTTGAGCAGCTCGGACGAATACAGCGAACTCACCCGTTTGGTGCGTGAGCGGTTACGTTTGAACAACGTCAAGATTGTCGATGCTGCCAATGATGTGCCAGTGTTAAGGCTCATCACCGACTCCTTAGAGCGTTCTACCCTGTCACTTTACCCTACGGGCAATGTGGCTGAGTATGAGCTTATCTATTTCGTCGAATTTGCCGTGGCCTTGCCGGGCAAAGAGGCGCAGCCTTTCAAGATTGAAATTCGCCGCGATTACTTAGACGACCCTCGCACCGCACTGGCGAAAAGCCGTGAGATGGAACTGTTAGTCAAAGAAATGCGTATCCAGGCGGCCGACCGGATCCTGCAATCCATGGCCAGCACAGAGGTGAATTAATGCAGGGTCCAAATTAATGTGGAACTGCAATAAAATGTGGAGAGTGATTTAAATGCGTGTTTATCCTGATCAACTCTCCCGCCATCTTAATCCGCTTCACGCTTGCTACCTGATTTTTGGTGATGATCCTTGGTTGCTCGAAACCTCCAAGGATCAGATCCGCCAAGCAGCCAAACGCCAAGGGTTTGAAGAGCGCGTTCAGTTAATTCAAGAAACGGGTTTTAACTGGGGTGACTTGACCCAAGAATGGCAATCCATGAGCCTGTTTTCTAGTCGACGCATCATTGAGCTAACTCTGCCCAACGCAAAACCCGGTGCAGATGGTTCGGCGGCACTACAAGCGTTGCTGCAAACGCCAAATCCTGATGTGCTGCTGATCCTCGAAGGCCCAAAACTCGCCAGCGAGCAAACCAATAGCAAGTGGTTCAAAACCTTGGATAGTTTAGGGATTTATTTGCCCTGCACTACGCCAGAGGGCGACCAATTTAGACGTTGGCTCGACTCACGTATCGCACACTTTAAGCTGAATTTACAGCCCGATGCGCGCGCTATGCTGTACACACTCTACGAAGGGAATTTACTCGCCGCCGATCAGGCCATGCAGTTGCTGCAACTGTTAAGCCCAAGCCAGCCCATCGGCGCCGACGAATTAAGCCATTACTTTGAAGATCAATCCCGCTTTACCGTGTTTCAGCTCACCGATGCACTGCTGAATAATCGCCAAGACAGTGCTCAGCATATGCTGGCCCAGCTCAACGGTGAAGGCACGGCCATGCCGATTTTACTCTGGGCCTTATTTAAAGAGCTGCAGTTACTGCTTAGCCTCAAGAGTGAACAAGCCCAAGGCGCGCCCTTAAATAGCCTGTTTGGCAAACATCGAATTTGGGATAAACGCAAACCCTTGTACCAAACTGCGTTGCAGCGCTTAAGCCTCCTCCAAATCGAACATATGCTTGCCTTCGCGTCTAAGCTGGAGCTGAACCTAAAGCAATTAGGCCATGAAGATTGGACAGGGCTTAGCCACCTGTGCTTATTATTCGATCCCAAGGCCCACAGCCATTTGGCCCATATCAGCTTAGATTAAGGCACTGACTGAATGCGTATCGGTATTTTAGGCGGCACCTTCGACCCCATACATTACGGCCATATTCGCCCCGCGATGGAAGTCAAAGCCAGCCTCAAGCTGGATAACATCCTGCTGATGCCCAACCATATTCCGCCGCATAAAAACACCACCCACTCGAGCACGGCGCAGCGGCTCGAAATGGTCGCGCAGGTATGTGAGGCATTAACAGGTTTCGAGCTTTGTGATATCGAAGCTAAACGTGACAGCCCATCCTATACAGTTGTCACCCTTAAGCAGTTAAGTCGGCTTTATCCCGATGACGAACTGTTTTTTATCATGGGGATGGATTCATTTATTCACCTGCGAAGCTGGCACAAATGGCAGCAACTGTTTGAATTAGCCAATATTGTGGTATGTCAGCGCCCGGGCTGGCATTTAGCCGAAGAGCACCCAATGCAACATGAGCTCATTACACGTCACGCAACGCTTGAAGCCTTAAGTCACTCAAGCGCGCCGCAACATGGGCGCATCTTTACCGTCGATATCAGCCCACAGGATATTTCGTCCACCCAAATTCGCTCACAGCTGGCAATGGGGGAAATTCCACAGGATGCTCTGCTGCCCGTCACTCTAAATTACATTCAAAAACAACGGCTTTATTTTTCTTAGGCCGAAAATCAAGCGCTAAGAGTACAAACTCAGCCGCGAAGATCGCTAAGAGAATGTATTCCCCCGCTTAAGACTGATATACTAGCGCGCTATTTAAAATGAATGAGGTACATCAGCGTGCAGAGCGCCGAATTAAAGCAGTTTGTTGTCGACAAAATCGACGATTTAAAAGCCCGTGACGTCGTGGTTATCGATGTCAGCAACCAATCTAACATCACCGACTATATGGTGATTTGTTCAGGTACATCTAAAACTCACGTGAAAGCGATCGCCGAAAACCTCGTGCTCGAAGCGAAAGCCGCAGGCATTCCACCAATCGGTATCGAAGGCCGCGACAGCAGCGAATGGGTATTGGTGGATATGGGTAACGTGATCCTGCATGTTATGCAAGACCAAACCCGCGATTTCTACCAGCTTGAAAAGCTCTGGTCAGAAAAGCAAGCCTAATGAAGTTGCAACTTATCGCAGTAGGGACACGGATGCCCGATTGGGTCACCCGCGGCTTTGAAGAGTACCAACGCCGCTTCCCCCGAGATATGGCGCTGGAACTTATCGAAATCCCTGCCGGCAAGCGCGGAAAAAACGCTGATATCGTTCGTATCCTGCAAAAGGAAGGCGAGCAAATGTTAGCGGCAATCCCTAAGGGCAATCACATTGTCACCTTAGATCTTCCCGGCAAAAACTGGACTACGCCAGAATTGGCGACCGCCATGAACAAATGGCAACTCGATGGTCGTGATGTGAGCTTACTGGTTGGCGGCCCCGAAGGCTTAGCGCCCGCCTGTAAGGAAGCTGCCCATCAGAGTTGGTGCCTATCGGCATTGACCCTGCCCCATCCTCTGGTGCGGATTGTGGTTGCCGAAAGCTTATACCGCGCGTGGAGCGTGAACACCAATCACCCTTATCACAGAGAATAGCGGGATCTTGATGTTAACGAGTGTCAACCACCCGGATGGGATCAGCTGGAGATAGCCTAAGTGTCGCCAAAAAAGCGGATAACCATGCACGACCACGCCGCCGAGGCGTCACTGTTTAAGCGTCGTGCGCTGTTCACTTTTATTTGTGTTGTCGCCCTCCTTAGTGTGTTGGTGACCAATCTTTATCATCTTCAGGTTGAATCCTATAAAGATTACGAAACGCGCTCTAATGACAACCGCATTCGTGTCGTGCCTATCGCCCCAAGCCGTGGCTTGATTTACGACAGAAACGGCGTGTTACTCGCCGAGAACCAACCCTTTTATTCTCTCGACTTAGTGCCGGAGAAAATTGCCAATATGTCCGAGACCTTGGACGAATTAGGCAAGTTAATCGAAATCACTCCAGATGAGCGTGAAACCTTTACCGAAGCGCTAAAGTTTCACCGCCGCTTTAAGCCCTTAACCCTTAAAAATCAGTTGACCGAAGAACAGGTCGCCATTTTTAGCGTTAACCAACATCGCTTTCCTGGGATCTCCGTTGAGGCGGGTTTAAAACGTAACTACCCCTATGCGAGCCAGCTCACCCATGTGCTGGGCTATGTAGGTAAAATCAACACTCGAGATCGTGCTCAATTGGAGCGTAACGATCAATGGAAGAACTATGCCGCCACCAAGGATATTGGTAAGCAAGGCATTGAAAAGTTTTATGAATCTCTGCTACACGGCACGCCGGGTCACCTCGAAGAAGAAGTGAACAACCGCGGCCGAACTATCCGCACCCTTAAAATCGTGCCGCCGGAGCCGGGGCAAGATATTTACTTGACCCTAGATTTGCAATTACAGCAAAAGGCGGTGGAATTACTCCAAGGTCACCGTGGCTCGATTGTTGCTATCGATCCGAGGGACGGCGGCATCTTAGCCCTAGTCTCAAGCCCTAGTTACGACCCCAACCAGTTCGTTCAAGGGATTAACAGCAAAGATTACAGTGATTTATTAAACGATAAATCTCGCCCACTGATTAACCGCGCGACCCAAGGTCAATATGCGCCGGCTTCGACGGTAAAACCCATTATCGCCCTGCTGGGATTGGATGAAAAAGCCGTCACCGAACACACTCGCATTTGGGATCCTGGCTTTTGGCAAATCCCCGGCGTAGAGCGTAAATACCGCGACTGGAAACGTTGGGGCCATGGCTGGGTGAACGTCTACAGCGCCATCGTCGAATCCTGCGATACCTACTTCTATGAATTGGCTTATAAAATCGGTGTCGATCCTATCGCCCGTTTTATGGAGCAATTCGGCTTTGGACAAAATACCGGTGTCGATATTTTCGAAGAGTCGGCGGGCAATATGCCGTCTAAGGAATGGAAGCGCTTAAAATACAACCAAGCTTGGTACATTGGTGACACGATTTCTGTCGGTATCGGCCAAGGTTACTGGACCGCAACTCCGTTACAACTGGCCAATGCTACCGCTATTCTCGCCAATAAGGGTCGCCGTTTTCCGCCGCACTTATTAAGATCGATTAAAGATAATACGGCCAAAATTGACTCGCCGATTAACGAGTTACCACCGATTGAGCTTAAAAATCCGCGCAACTGGAATATCATTAACGAAGCCATGCGCCAAACCGCCCATAAGTCTCGCTTCACCGACGCAAGCTATACCGCGGCGATGAAAACCGGTACGGCGCAGGTGATTGGCGTGGCCGAAAACACGAAATACGATGCTAATAAGATTGCCGAGCATTTCCGCGATAATGCCCTCGTCGTGGCCTACGCGCCCTTTGAAGATCCGAAGATCGTGCTGGCTGTGGTAATGGAAAACGCCGGCTGGGGTGGCGCAAACGCTGGCCCCGTCGCTCGCGCTATGCTCGATGAATATATGCTCAGAGACACTTGGAAACCAACGCCATGAGTGCCCATCAACGTCAAAATATCTGGCAACGATTACATATCGACCTGCCCCTGTTGCTCGGCCTATTGGCTGTAATGGGCTTTGGCCTATTTGTTATCTATTCCGCCAGTGGTGAAGATCTTGGCATGATGGAACGCCAACTGTTTAGGATGTTTTTATCCCTGGGCATCATGTTTACCATGGCGCAAATTAATCCTGAGGCGCTAAAACGCTGGGCATTACCCATTTACCTTGCAGGCATTGTGTTACTGCTTGGAGTGCATTTTTTTGGGGAGATTAACAAAGGGGCACAACGCTGGTTGAACTTAGGCTTTATGGAGTTTCAACCATCTGAACTGATTAAGCTCGCCTTCCCCATTACTATGGCTTGGTATATCAGTAAATTCCCACTACCGCCCAAAAAACGCTATCTAGCGGGCGCTGGTGTCATTCTGCTGATCCCCACATTATTAATTGCTAAACAACCCGATCTCGGCACTTCTATTTTAGTTGCGGCATCAGGTATTTTCGTACTGTTTTTATCGGGTATGAGCTGGGTGATTGTGGGCGGTTTTATTGCCGCCGTGTTGGCATTTTTGCCTATTCTCTGGTACTTCCTAATGCACGATTACCAAAGAACCCGCGTCTTGACCCTACTCGATCCAGAACAAGATCCCCTCGGTGCGGGTTACCACATTATCCAATCGAAAATTGCTATTGGCTCAGGTGGCCTCTGGGGTAAAGGTTGGCTCGATGGCACTCAATCCCAATTAGAATTTATCCCCGAACGTCACACCGACTTTATCTTTGCGGTGATCGGTGAAGAATTTGGTCTGATAGGTAGCATTATCCTGCTCCTGATGTATCTCTACATCATCGGACGCGGCTTAGTCATTGCCTCTCGGGCGCAAACCAGCTTTGCCAGACTCCTTGCCGGCAGTATCACATTGACTTTCTTCGTTTATGTTTTTGTGAATATTGGTATGGTTTCAGGTATCCTGCCTGTGGTGGGTGTACCTTTACCCCTTGTCAGTTATGGTGGCACATCGATGCTGACATTAATGACAGGGTTTGGCATTCTTATGAGCATTCATACCCATAGACGTTTTGTAGATAGATAATTTTTAGGGACTTCTTAATGCCTATTCTTCGAGCTTGTTTGGCTCCACTGGCAATGCTTTGCCTCAGTTCATACCTTATTGGCTGTTCAACCGCTAACGAGTCCGCGACAACACAGCCAAGTGCCGCCGTGACCACACAGGCTCCCACACCGGTATTAACCGAGGCACCAGTATTACCTGAGGCCTTAAAGGCTGAGTTTATCAAAACCCAAATGGCACAAGGCTTTACCCAAGCCGAAGTCGAAAATTTCTTGGCCAAAGCCAACTACAACCAAGCGGTTATCGATGCGATTTCGCGTCCTTGGGAAGCTAAACCTTGGCATCAGTATTATCCGATTTTCTTAACCGAAAAACGCCTCAACGCGGGTCTGGCCTTCTGGAAAAAACACGAGGCGACGATTGCCAAAGCCGCCACTAAGTACCAAGTCGAACCACAAATTATTGTGGCTATTATTGGTATCGAAACTTTCTATGGCCAGTACACGGGTAATTATCCAGTTATCGACGCACTCTATACCTTAGGATTTTATTACGAGCCAAGAGCCACCTTCTTCCGCAAGGAATTTGGTGAGTTGATGAGGCTGGTAAAAGAAGAACACTTAGATATCAATAGCCTCAAAGGCTCATACGCTGGCGCCATGGGCTTTGGTCAGTTTATTCCTTCAAGTTACCGCCACTATGCTGTGGATTTTGATGGCAGCGGCAACCGTGATATACTCCAGAGCCCAGAGGACGCCATTGGCAGTGTTGCCAATTACTTCCATGAACATGGCTGGCAATTGCATGCCCCCGTTGCTTTACCCTTAGTGAATAGCAGTGCCAATGCACCTAAAGCCAAAGTGTGGGCAGGCGAGAAGTTACAATACAAGGTCTCTGATATTCTCTCCCCGAGCTTATCGCTAGCCAACGCCCGCGATTTAGATGCCTCGCAAAAAGCCATGCTTATCGAGCTAGAACAAGTGGGAAGTAAAGATTACTGGTTAGGGCTCAATAACTTTTATGTAATCACCCGTTATAACCGTAGCCCCTTGTATTCCATGGCTGTTTATCAATTTAGCCAACAACTGAAGCAACAACATGACGCTAAAAAATAATCTTTTATCGCTTTTGATGCTCGGCTGCTGTTTTGCGCTCGCGGCCTGCTCGAGTTCTAACTCTGGCTCAGCCAGCGTGAAGAATAAGAATATGGATCCCAATAAGGGCCGCTACGCGCTTAAAAACGATAAGATGCCCCTTAATCCACCCAATGTAGATCATGTACCGAATGCGACCCCAAAATATGAACCCTATAGCCGCCGCGGTAACAAACCCTATACGGTTTATGGTGAGTCCTATACGGTATTAGACTCGGGGGAAGGCTTTTCCGAAATGGGTCGCGCCTCATGGTACGGCGAAAAATTCCACGGTTATGAGACATCCAATGGTGAACCCTACGATATGTTCGGCATGTCTGGTGCCCATAAGACCCTACCCCTACCAAGCTACGCTCGCGTCACTAACTTAGATAACAATAAGCAGGTGATTATTCGCATTAATGATCGCGGCCCGTTCCACTCTGACCGGATTTTAGACTTATCCTATGCCGCCGCCTATAAGCTTGGTATGCTAGGCACAGGCACGGCACGCATAAAACTGGATGTCATCTATATTGGCAATAAAACCGCAACCCAATCGGCAATAGCCAATATTCAATCCTCAGGAAACCACTATATACAGTTAGTGGCTTCGAAGGATAAACAGCGACTCCATAAAATAGCGAAGGATCTGGAGAAGAAATATCAGGTCAAGACTCGTGTACAACCGGCAAACAATATGTTTAGACTACAGCTCGGTCCGATTGGTCAAACGGAGCTTGCCGACCGATTACTCATTAAAGTGAAACAAGATGGCTATCCCGAAGGCTATATGGTTTTGGAATAGTGAACACTCACATTATGGAGTCAATTTAGCTTAAAAATACCGCAGATGAAGGAACCTTCACTGAAAACCTTTGTCGAAGGGTGGTATACTCGCGAAACTATTTTGCCTTTTCTTTCAATACAACCAAAAAGACGTGCTAAGTTAATGATGAATTTTGTAAAAAGTCCCATTAAGACATTGCTGCTAATTTCGAGTGTTTCTCTTCCTGTTTATGCTGCGCAGCCGATTGTTACCCCTGATGCACCAACCGTGGCCGCCAAGGCTTACATCTTGATGGATTATAATTCAGGCCAAATCATTGCCGAAGAAAATGCATACGAGAGTTTAAACCCCGCCAGCTTAACGAAGATGATGACCAGCTATGTGATTGGTCAGGAAATTAAAGCCGGTAACGTATCTCCCGATGATGATGTCACCATCAGTAAAAATGCTTGGTCGAAGAACTTCTCTGACTCATCGAAAATGTTTATCGAAGTGGGTAAAACCGTAAAAGTTTCTGACTTAAACCGCGGCATCATCATTCAATCCGGTAACGATGCTTGTGTCGCGATGGCCGAACATATTGCGGGTACTGAAGGCGCCTTTGTTGACATGATGAACTCGTGGGCAAAGCAGCTTGGTATGCGTGATAGCTACTTTGAAAACTCCCATGGCCTAGATTCAGAGAACCATAAAACGACGGCCTATGATATGGCACTTTTAGGTGCAGCACTCATTCGTGACGTGCCAGAAGAATACCGTGTCTACAGCGAAAAATACTATACCTTCAACGGTATCAAACAATATAACCGTAATGGTCTGCTGTGGGATAACAGCATGAATGTGGATGGTATCAAAACCGGCCACACTTCTGGAGCGGGTTATAACTTAGTCGCTTCTGCAACTAAGGACGGCATGCGTTTGATTTCAGTGGTATTAGGCACTCAAAGTGAAGCCGCTCGTAAAGCCGAAAGTAAAAAACTACTGACCTATGGTTTCCGCTTCTTCGAAACAGTGACCCCTTACAAGGCCGGCGACAGCTTCGTGACGCAAAAAATTTGGTACGGTGATAAGAGTACCGTCGATTTAGGTGTCGCTACAGATGCACCAGTTACCGTCAGCCGTGGCCGTGCAAAAGACTTAAAAGCCAACTTCGAACTGACTAAGCCACTGGACGCACCACTGAAAAAAGGTGAAACAGTGGGTCGCTTATACTTCCAGTTAGATGGCAAAGATATTGCGCAATTCCCGCTAGTCACCTTACAAGAAGTCAACGAAGGCAGCTGGTTCAGCAAATTAGTTGATTACTTTAAGCAACTGTTTTCTGGTTGGTTTAGCTAATCCGACTCACAAAACTCAGCCACCTTCGGGTGGCTTTGTTGTTTTTGGGGGAGTATCACCCTTGAATCGGGTATAATCGCCACCATATAGTTCCTATTAAAATGGTTATTGAGCACGACTATGTTAAACACAAAATTTGATGAACTCATGGAGTTTCCCTGCGCCTTCCCATTCAAAGTGGTTGGCGATGCCCACGAAACCTTAACGGATAGAGTGGTTGCGGTAGTGCAAAAACACGCTCCAGGTGATTATTCACCAACAGTTAAAGCCTCGAGCAAAGGGAGCTACTATTCAGTCACTATCCGTGTCACTGTGACCAGCAAAGATCATATCGAAATACTGTACACTGAGCTTGCCGGTATCGAAGGCGTTCGCCGCGTACTATAAGTATTCCTCAAGGCTATAAAATGTGATCTATCTTACATTTATGGCCAAGAGGCGTATAATAGCGCCACTCAATTATAGGGGAGAGGTTGCCCTTGCAAGACACCACTTTGCATATTCGGCATCTGGGACAGCAGGATTATGAGTCTGTGTGGCATGCAATGCAGCATTACACCGACACTCGCAACAGCGACAGTCCAGACGAACTGTGGATCGTTGAACATCCACCCGTATTTACCCAAGGCCAAGCCGGTAAAAGCGAACATATTTTGAATCCGGGCGATATTCCCGTGATCCAAGTGGATCGTGGCGGCCAAGTCACTTACCACGGACCAGGGCAATTAGTTGTCTACCCTCTCCTCGATATTAAACGCAGTAAAGTGGGTGTCCGCCAGCTTGTTACCCATATCGAGCAAAGCATTATCGATATGCTTGCAAAGTACGCTATCACTGCCTACGCCAAGGCCGATGCACCGGGGGTGTATGTGGATGAGCGCAAAATTGCCTCTTTAGGTCTAAGGATCCGTAAAGGCTGTTCATTCCATGGCTTAGCACTGAATGTGGATATGGATTTGGCACCATTTCGACGCATTAATCCCTGTGGTTATGCAGGGCTTGAGATGGTGCAATGTAAAGAACTTGGCGGCCCACAAACCGTGATTGAAGCAGGCGAGCAACTCATTATTACCTTTAGCCAACTACTGGGCTACCAACATCTAGTTCATCATCAAGGATTAGCAGCGTCATGAATAGGCCTGAACGTTTACAACCCGGAGTCAAATTAAGAGATGCCGATAAAGTCTCACGTATTCCGGTTAAAATCGTGCCCTCTGAGCGCGAAACCATGTTACGCAAACCCGATTGGTTAAGGGTTAAACTGCCCGCATCTAACCAACGCATTCTCGATATTAAGCAAGCGTTACGCGCTAACGGCCTGCACTCGGTCTGTGAAGAAGCTTCTTGTCCTAACTTGGCAGAATGTTTTAACCACGGCACTGCGACCTTTATGATTTTGGGCGCAATTTGTACTCGCCGCTGCCCATTCTGCGACGTGGCCCATGGTCGTCCACTCAAGCCCGATGCGGAAGAGCCTGTTAAATTGGCGCAAACCATCCGTGATATGAAGCTAAAATACGTGGTAATCACCTCGGTTGACCGCGATGATTTGCGTGATGGCGGTGCCCAGCACTTTGCCGACTGTATCCGTGAGATCCGTAAGCTCAATCCCGAGATTAAGATTGAGATCTTAGTGCCCGATTTCCGTGGCCGTATCGACGCCGCCCTCGACATTCTGTCGACCGAGCCGCCTGATGTGTTCAACCACAACCTCGAAACTGCGCCTATGCATTACCGCAAAGCGCGTCCGGGTGCGAACTATCAATGGTCACTCGACCTACTGAAGCGCTTTAAAGAGCGTCATCCCAATGTGCCGACAAAATCGGGACTGATGATGGGGCTAGGCGAAACCAACGAAGAAATCGCCCAAGTGCTGCGTGATTTACGTGAGCACAAGGTTGAAATGTTAACCTTAGGCCAATATCTGCAACCGTCTAAGTTCCACCTGCCAGTTGAGCGTTACGTCTCACCAGCCGAGTTTGATGAGCTTAAAGCCCTTGCCGATGAGCTAGGCTTTACCCATGCAGCTTGTGGTCCATTAGTGCGTTCAAGCTACCATGCAGACTTGCAAGCTCAAGGTAAAGAAGTGAAGTAACCTTCGCTTTATTAACTCCATAAAAAAA
>NZ_AKZL01000102.1:0-14937 GCF_000282755.1 Shewanella sp. POL2 | reverse complement strand
TGTCGTTTAGGCCGTTTTTACCGAATATTGAGCTGAGTTCCGAAATTGCATTTATAGCATTTGGCTGCGGTATAGCCTGATAACCTAGTTCAAGGGAAAGCGCAAGCCAAAGAAAAGGGCCGCGACAGCGACCCTATTTATACCTGAGTGTTTGCTTACACTCTAAATTCACCGACAGAAGCTTGTAGCTCTTCGGCAAGCTTAGCCACTTGGTGGCTTGATTGGGCGGTTTGATCTGCGCCAATCGCGGTCTCTTCCGAAATTGCTGCAATATGTTCTAGTTTTTCAGACACTTGTTGGCTTACTAAATTTTGTTCCTGCGCGGCGTGGGCAATATGGGTGCCTGCATCATAGGCTTTATGCACCGACTGGCTGATGGTCTCTAGGGCAAGGTTGGCTTGTTCTGTTTTTGCTACGCAGGCATTGGCTTGGGCACGGCCCATATCCATCGCAGCCACTGCTTGCTGTGCCCCTTGCTGCAATACCTCAATCATTTGTTGAATTTCACGGGTCGAGACTTGGGTTCTTGATGCTAGGCTTCTTACTTCGTCGGCGACGACCGCAAAGCCACGGCCTTGTTCACCCGCCCGCGCGGCTTCAATGGCCGCGTTTAATGCCAATAGGTTCGTCTGTTCGGCAATGCCGCGGATCACATCCAAAATCGAGCCAATTGAGGCGCTATCCGATTGGACCTTGTTAATCACTTGGCCCGCTTTAGCCACTTCTTCCGCTAAGGCCAGAATAGTGTGTTTATTTTCCTCGGCAATAGCACGCATATGCTTAGCTTCTTGATCAGCTTGTTTAATTTGTGCGAGTGCATCATCGGCACTCATCGACACTTGTTGCGCGCTGGAGCTTAATTCTGTCGTTGCAGTAGCCACTTGATCGACTTGATTCTTTTGTTCTTGGATACCCGTGGTGGTTTGTGCGGTGATTGCAGAGGTCTGTTCAGCTGCGGCGGCAAGCTGGTTTGAACGATCTAAAATACCCGCAATTAAGCCGCGTAAACTATCGACCAAGCGATTACAGTTTTTGGCAAGTTCAGCAAACTCATCGTGACCTGAATCATCTAATTTATGGGTTAAATTACCTGAAGCGAGCACATTCAGCGCATTGTTTACTTGGTTCAGCGAGCGTTTTAGGGGCGTGACTACGGCAAAGCTGATAATAACGGCGACAACAATTGCGATAAGCACCACAATCATAGTGCGGATACTGGCTGCATCAATTTGAGCAATGGTTTCTTGGCTCATTTGTGCCGCAACCGCTTCGATATTATTGCTCACTTCTTCCATGTTACGATCGATGATTTTAGCGTCTTTCTCAATAATGCTGAGTTGATTCGATGCCGCCAGTGCGTGGTTCAGCTGGCTCGCTTTGAGTTGCACCATAGAATCTGAGCCTTCGAGGAGTGCCAGTACTTTTTTAATATCTTGGTTAATCGATTCTAAGGTATCAGCTTCAATAATACCCTGCGCATGGCGGTTAACGTATTCGAGCTTATTTTTGCTTTCGCTAAGAATGTAATCAAGTTCCTTGGAAATGAGTTCGTGTTTACTCATTTCTTCGTTTGTCACCAAATCAGCAATGGTGGTGATGATATTCCCCATGCTGCTATCAATTGCACTGGCTGAAGCTGCAAGACTCTGGGCATCAGGGTTTTGGCTATTTTCTAAATCGATAATATCGAGCAGTACCGATGAGGCATCATCGGCGGCATTTTCGAGTTTCTTTTTTAAATTGATAAGCTGTTCTTGTTTGCTTAACGCGGCTTCTCGCTCGGTAAGCATGGCCAAACTATCCCGCTCAAAGGTAGAAAAGCTTGTATTTAATTGAGAAATCAATGATGACAAGTTGTTTTGCTTTTGAACAAGCTGGTTGAGATTGCTGATCTCATTTTTAAACTGGGCGCTATGGTCGTTAAATACTTTACGGATATCGGGAATGAGCCGAGATTTTGGGGCATGGTAAGCGATTAATACTTGACGCTGTTGCTCACTTAGGGACTCGGTTAAATGATTGGTCGATTTTAGGGCTGGTAGGCTGAGTTCTTGCATCATCGCCGAACTATCTTTGAGGCTAATGTTTGTCAGGTAAGAGGTAAATCCTAACAACACAAGTAAAAGCGTGACTATGCTAAACCCGCCAATGACTCGGGTGGCTACATTAACTTTCATAGGATACTCCGGTTATTATTATATTATTCCGAATGAAAAGATTATTAAATTCAGGGCTTAGACGCACTGTCGTTTATCGACCAAAGTTAAGGTTAGTTTAACTCTTTTTTAACTTTTTTTGGGTAATTTTTTGGTCTTTTTCAAGATGCCATAAGGTGAGGTATTCTCCCCAGCAACAGCCTGTATCGAGTGCTTTTAACTTAGGATCTTTCACTTTTCCCATCAATGCAGCCCAATGTCCAAACACTAATGTGTGACTTTGGCGTAACGCCGACGTAAATTCAAACCACGGGCGAAGCTGTGGATTACTGCAATTTTCTGGTGGCTGTTTACAATCAAAATCCAAATGACCATCGATATACAAATAACGCATGCGGGTCAACGCATTAATACAAAATCGCAGCCGATTTATACCAATAGCACTTGGGTCCCAACGTTCTGCAGTGTCGGTATACATTTGGCGAATGAGAGCATCGAGATAATCATTTTGCTGTAGGGCTTGGCTAACTAGTTGGGATTCTTGCTTTAATTGTTCTAATGACCATTGCGGTGGCACGCCAGCATGGGTCATGATGACGTTATGTTCTGGCAACTCCCGCATTAGGGGTTGCTGCCTAAGCCAGTCGATAAGGCTCGAAATATCCGGTGCGTTTAATAGTGGTGTGAGGTTATCACTGGGTTTATCCCGCTTAAGTTTGCCATGCAGGGCCAGTAAATGCAGATCGTGGTTCCCGAGAACCGTTTTACCCGCATCACCTAGAGATTGAAAAAAGCGCAGTGTCGCTAATGAATCTGGACCTCTAGCGACAAGATCACCCACCGCCCACAGTTCATCGCGGGATGGATTAAAGTCGACTTTAGCAAGTAATTTTTGGAGTTCGGCAAAACAGCCTTGGACATCACCAACAAAATAATGGGCCACAGTATCCTTTCTTAAATTAAATCAGTGTAATAAACCAGGGGTCGCTAAACGGAAGGGCTTAATGGTTGCCTTAAAACGTTCGCCAGATTCGCTGACCATACCATAAGTTCCATACATAATGCCAAGAGGCGTATCGAGTACTGTGCCACTGGTATATTGGTAGGCGGTATTGGGTGGAATGCTTGGGGTTTCGCCGACAACTCCTGCACCTTGTACTTCAGTCATTTTGCCGTTCGCGTCGGTAATGATCCAGTGACGGGTTTCGAGTTTTGCGGTCTGCTCACCGAGGTTGATAATGGTGATAGTGTAGCTAAAGAGGTATTTCTGATCCTCTGGCGAGGATTGTTGTTCAATATACTCGGTTTTGACTTCGACTCGGATAGAGTTATCCAATACGCTCATGTGAGTTCCTACAATGATATTGGGCACCTAAGTGCCCATCAAACTTAACTGCTTAAGCCTGCTTATCACATACCATATTCGCCATTGCAACATATTGTTCAACGGAGATTTGTTCTGGACGCAGGTTGTGATCGATACCTAACTGTTCGAACTCTTCATCACTTAACACTTGTTTGAGGTTATTACGCAGTGTTTTGCGGCGCATATTGAATGCCGTGGTACATAGCTGGCGTAGCACATTCACATCTTTACAGGGGAAGGGTTTTTCTGCATAGGGCAAAAGGCGCACTACGGCAGAATCCACTTTCGGTGGCGGCGCAAAGCTATGGGGTGGTACTTCGAGTACGGGGACCACTTGGCAAAAATATTGTGCCATAACCGTTAATCTGCCATAGGCTTTCGTGCCTGGACTTGCAGATAAACGCAGCACTACTTCCTTCTGCAACATAAAGTGCATGGTTTCAATCAGTTCGGCAAACTCGAACAGATGGAACATTAACGGAGTTGAAATATTGTAAGGTAAGTTACCAAAAACTTTGAGTTTTTTACCTGGGACAACCAACTGACTAAAATCAAACTGCAATGCATCGCCCTGATGAATGGTGAGCTTATCCTTAAGTACTGGGTGATGCTGCAAGCGCTCAACCAAATCGCGGTCTAACTCCACTACGGTGAGATTGTCTATCGAGGAGGCGACTGGCTCCGTTAAAGCGCCAAGGCCTGGGCCGATCTCTACCATCACATGGTCGTTATCGGGGGCGATCGCACCCACAATGCGGTTAATCACATTGTTATCAGTTAAGAAGTTTTGTCCGAAACGCTTTCTGGCCGTGTGGCCTAAATGTACTTTGCTACTCATTAATATCTAATCGTTTAGTTTTTTGAGGATAACTCAATGGCTTTATTCAAGGCGCAGACAAAACTGCCGATATCGGCTTTGCCAGTTCCCGCAAGATCGAGCGCCGTACCATGGTCAACCGAGGTACGGATATAAGGCAAACCCAAGGTAATGTTTACCGATTTACCAAATCCTTGTGACTTTAGAACGGGTAAGCCTTGGTCATGGTACATGGCCAAGACGACATCCGCGTCCTGTAAATATTTAGGTTGGAACAGGGTATCGGCGGGTAGAGGGCCGACAATGTTCATTTGATATTCTTCACGCAGTTCATTCAGTGCCGGAATAATCACATCGATCTCTTCACGCCCTAAATGTCCGTCTTCACCCGCGTGTGGGTTTAAGCCACAGACATAAATCTTAGGGGAAGCAATGGCAAACTTGCTGATAAGGTCAGCGTGTAAAATCTTGATAATATGATGTAAGCGTTGGCGTGTAATGGCTTTAGCAACATAAGCCAGTGGAATATGAGTGGTCACCAGTGCCACTTGTAAACCTTGAGTTGCTAACATCATCACTACATCGGGGCAGTTAGCCTGATGGGCAAAAAACTCGGTGTGACCACTAAAGGAAATCCCTGCTTGATTGATGATCCCCTTATGCACTGGGCCTGTGACTACGGCATCAAACTCGCCACTCATGTTTTTTTCACCTGCGTAACGCAGAGTCTCAACCACATAGGTACTATTTTGCTCATCAAGTTGCCCACAAACGGCTTCAGTGACGAGCTTGAAGGGGGCGATTGTCAGCGTACCTGCTGCTTGAGGTTTTGGGGCCTGATCAGGCAAATAGGGGCGAAAGGTAACATGAAGGCCAAGTCGTTTAGCCCGGCTGGCTAACAATTCAGGATCCGCACAAACGACTAACTCAGCAGGCCAAGCCTGCTGAGCCAGTTGCACGACTAAATCGGGGCCGATACCCGCAGGTTCTCCGGGGGTAACGGCAATACGTTTAGTGGTCAATTTACCTTAACCTCGATTAGACTCAGGCTGAAAGACTTCAATGTATGCGTCGGCACGCATTTCGTCTAGCCAGTTTTGCAGTTCTTCGTTAAATTTGCGACGGAAAATCAGTTGGTGCGCACGGTTAGTATTAAATTGATCCGTGGCATCGGTTTTTCTACGCTCTTCTAACTGAGTGATATGCCAGCCGTGGGTAGTACGGAAAGGCTCACTGATCTGATCAGGACTTAAACTATTAAGTGTCTGCGCAAATTCTGGCACATAAATACCTGGCTCTGCCCAACCTAACTCGCCCCCCTTAGTCGCTGAACCCGGATCTTCAGAGTATTGACGGGCTAAATCTTCGAATTTAGCTTCGCCTGAACGAATTTGCTTCAGGAACTGTTCTAACATGGCCTTAGCGCGATCTTCCGACAGAATTGGCGATGGCTTGAGCAGGATATGACGCGCTCTCACTTCTTCAATTTCTTTGGTTTGTAAACCACGAGCATCCATAATCTTGATGATATGGAAGCCAGCACCGCTTTTAATTGGGCCGATAATATCGCCTTTTTTGGCGCCATTAATGACTTCAGCAAACAGGGTTGGCATCTCGTTGATGTTCATATAATCCCAAATACCGCCTTCAAGTGCTTTAGGGCCAGATGAAGAGGCGATAGCGGTGCGGCGGAAATCCTCACCACTCTTTAAACGTTCAAGCACGGCATTGGCGCGTTTGCTTGACGCTTCGAGTTGTTCACTAGTGGGATTATTGGGTACATCAATCAGGATATGGCCGATTTGGTATTCGACGTCCTTCATGCCTTGCTCTTGGATCAGTTTCACTAGGCCAGTGATTTCCTGTGGTGAAACTTGGATACGGCGTTGTACTTGAATACGTTGGATTTCACCTAAGGTGATTTCTTCACGCAGTTGCTCACGGTATTGGCCGAAGCTTAACCCTTCGCTCTCAATTTTTTGCTGCATTTGCGTCACGGTCATTTTTTGTTCGCGCGCAATGTTTTCAATTGCTTGGTCTAACTGTAGGTCACCAATATGTAGACCAATGCGATCCGCCATTTGTAATTGCAGACGAGTCAAAATTAATCGCTCGATAACCTGGGTGCGCAGTGCACTGTCGGAGGGTAACGATTGATTCGCGGCCTTAGCATTGGCTTTAACCGTGTCAATCATATTGGTGATTTCACTTTCGAGCACAATACCGTCGTTGATTTGAACGGCAACACGGTCGAGTGGCTGGGGAGCTGCCATGGTTGGCTGGCTGATAGCGAGTGCAAATAAAGCAAAAATCAGATGTTTACTGGGTTTCATCCACAAAATCCTTGGCACGTTCTAAGGTCAGATTCGACGGCTTATTTAAGTTAACTTTACCATTTATATCGAAATTACAGTGAGTTGCCTAAATGTTCTTTTGTTGGTAACTCTTAAAAGATGCGTCACTCAATTCAGTTATTGGGTCAACGCACAGCTTTCATTAACTTGTTTGGACTCTCAGTCCTTGTTGAGGTTCAGCAATCTACCACAATTCTTTGCTAATTCCTCAGATAAAGCGGTTTTCTGTAGTTAAACAGACCATCATTGAGCATATCCGTTACACCTAATGGACCAGAACCACCGAGCCCTTTGATGACTAAGTTGAGGTACACACCACGCTCAAATTGCTCGCGCTCATCGATAATGGCTGAGCCGATGTTGTCATCGTAGTTGGTTTTAATGCGATAGTGATAACTGAGGCGGATTGCATAACAGCATGATTCATATTGGAAACCTGTATAGGTTTCTATGCTACGACTCTCGTTGAGGTCATAGTACCAGTTGCCAACAAAATAGAGGCTGTCATTGATAGGCCAAGCTCCGCGAACACCTGCTTGGGAGATATTAACCAAATCGTTAGTGTTGGAGTTCAGTAGATCGGGTACATAACGATAGCTTAATTGCAGTAGTTTGTTGGCTTCAGGACGGAAGTCTAAGGTGACTTCGGTCTTTTTATTGTCACTGGTGTTGGTATCGTACTGAATGGCCGCGCCTAAATACCAGTCTTGGCTTAAACGAGTATCTAACTCAGCCGCCAATACTGAAGTTGATTGATTTTGCTCAAAAATATTATCTTCGAAGCCTAGCTTACTGTCTTGAAGATAGAAGATTTGTCCGAGACTGAATTTGGTCGCTTCTTGGTTATGGTCATCGAAGAAACGAGTTGTAATACCAAGAGTCACTTGGTTGGCATCGGCGATACGGTCAAGGCCAGAGAAGCGGCGATCTCGGAATAGACCAAAGTAGTCGTCCTGCAATTGGGCGGTATCGTAAATACCAATGCCCCGTTGATCCTCATAACCTACATACAGATACTGGAATTGAGGTTCGAGTGTTTGGCGATAATTTTGCTCAAATAGCTCGGTAAAACGTTCGAAGTTGATTTGCCCGTTGATACGCACCTGAGGAATGGTACGGCTCACAGTGTCATCTAAGGTATCAAATTTAGTGTTATTTTTGTCCTGCCAATAGTTAGTTTGCATTAACTTTAATTGGCTCGTCAGTGAGCCTGAAGGACCATGGATTGGCAGTGTTAGGCTGGGCGCCATATGCAAACGTGTTGCTGTGTTTACATCGTCATCTTGGTGGGCAAAATTGGTCAGCTCTGAGTTAAAACCAAAGTCCAAGTTGTTCCAAAAGTCGGCGGCACGGTAGTTAAAGTTAACCTGTGGCATGACTTGGTATGGCTTTTCATCTTCGCCCAGTACTTTAATATCCTGCACCCGAGTGCTGATATCCCAATCACGTTCGAAGTAACTCACTTCGCCAATCCGTGATAATTGGTTATCGGTCGCACGGTTAACATCAGACTTTAAGTCGTTGAAATAGTTGTTATCCGAAACTTCAGTAAAGTTAGTCAATACTCGCCAGTTTTTATCGATAGCTCCCTGGTGTTGCCAGTTATACAGGTAACGATTTGGGCTGCCGCCGATCATTCGATCACTGCCTAGATATTCAAAATTCAAACGGCCATTTTGAGCTTCACCCGCGAGATAACGAAACTCAGTTTTAGTGAATAACCCGCGGTTAGTCATATAGTTTGGCGTAAATGTCAGGTCGTATTCCGGTGCAATATTCCAATAGTAGGGCGCTGACACCTCAAAACCGTTGGTGGTGCTGGTGCTAAAGCTTGGATAGAGGAAGCCTGTTTTACGTTTGTCTGAAACCGGAACCGTCATATAAGGGATGTAGAACACCGGAATATCGGCCACTCGCAGCTTGGCATTCCAGATCTCGCCCCATTCTTCTTCGCTGTTGATCTTAATTTTTTCGGCTTCAAGCAACCAAGAGACGTTGTCAGGCGGACAGGTGGTAAAGTTCGTATTGGTTAAAATCAGGTTGTTGTTTATGGTGATTTGCAGTTTTTCTGCATCACCGTGCACCTGTTGCCCGTGCAGCCAATACTGTGCGCCTTTGAGGGTGGCACGATTGCTGCGCATTTGCGCCTGTAGCGAGTCTGCGGTAACGGTAAAATTGCTGTCTTGGAAGACTAAGTTGCCATTAGCATCAAATTGTTCTGTGGCTTGATCGAGGATGGCTTCATCGGCAGCGATGTGTCTATCGCCTTGGCTGAAGACCACATCACCGGTAAAAATCGCTTGCTTACCCATTTCAGCTTTTGAGCGGTCTGAAGCTATTCGAATTTTTGCTTGTTCAGCCGCACTCAACCCCGGTTGAGATACGATACGAGGTACTGGCGGTTCGATTAGGCATTGTGATGCTGAGGTTGCGGGAGATTCGTCTGCCAGGACTAATTTAGGTAACAGGCTCAAGGCCAGAAGGTAACGGATCTGCATCTTAGGTCAATAATAATGATTTCTTAGTCTGGACAAGTATCGACGGGGAAAGTTGCAAACTACAAGTGCAACGCAGCAAATAAATCTCTCAATTTCTTAGCTGTTTCCAAATTATATGCCAGCTATAATAAAGTAATTTTTCTATAAGAGCCATGAAATGACTTTATCCGATCCGAGATTTATTTCCCTTAATCAGTGGCTGAACCGTTATTTTTCCTATGATGTGACCCCGATATTGATTTCGGGTGATGCTAGTTTTAGACGCTATTTCCGCGTCGTTGTGCGTGATGCTAGCTATATTGTCGCTGATTCTCCGCCCGCCTTAGTGCCTATCGCACCTTTTATCGCCCTCGCCAGTGGCTATGCGGCGGCGGGACTGACAGTTCCAAAAGTGATTACTTCCGATGCCGAGCAAGGTTTTATGCTACTGAGCGATCTGGGGGATACCCAGTTATTGTCTGTACTTACGGACGATAATGTCGCCGATTATTACCGCCGCGCATTGGCATTATTGCCTCAAGTCGCCTCAGTGGTTGAGAGCTTTGATCCTGTCACAGGCAACACGCAGCCCTTGCCTTTATATGATGAGGCGTTTGTGCGCCGTGAGCTGGGGATCTTTACCGAATGGCTGTTAGAGAGGCATTTACAGCTCGAACTTAGCCATGAGGAACGCTTACTGCTGGAGAAGAGTTTTGGCCTCTTAGTAGAAAATGCCCTCGCTCAGCCAAAAGTGGGGATGCACCGGGATTTCCATAGCCGTAACTTGATGCTAAAAGAGGGTGAGCTGTGCGTAATTGATTTTCAAGATGCGGTGTTAGGCCCTGTGACCTATGACGCTGTGTCTTTACTGCGGGATTGCTATATCCGTTGGCCGCAAACCATGGTGCTGGAATTAATGCAGCAGCATTATCAGCAAGTGCTTGAGTTAGGGCAAATTCCGGCGCAGACATCCTTTACCCAGTACCAAACTTGGTTTGATTTAATGGGGCTGCAGCGCCATATCAAGGCCGCGGGTATTTTTGCCCGTTTACACTATCGTGATAACAAGCCCGCCTATATGGCCGATATTCCGTTAACCTTGTCCTACATTGTGGATATTGCCAGTGTTTACCCTGAGTTGGCACCGTTTTCCGCTTGGGTGCAATCGCGCGTTGTGCCTGCGTTTGCGGCCAAGGGAAAGGATACTCAGCAGGGAGACAAGCAATGAAGGCGATGATCCTGGCGGCAGGCAGGGGAGAGCGTTTACGCCCATTGACTGACTCTTTACCAAAACCCCTAGTACCGGTGTTAGGTAAGCCGCTGATTGTGTACCATATCGAGAAGTTAGCTGCGGCGGGTATCGTGGATATCGTGATAAATCACGCTTGGCTTGGGCATAAGCTTGTCGAAACCTTAGGGGATGGTCATGCCTTTGGGGTCAAGATCCAATATAGCGCCGAAGCATCGGCACTCGAGACCGGTGGCGGAATTAAACAAGCCTTGCCTCTGCTGATAACGGATGGCGACTCGGATGCACCGTTTTTAGTGCTCAATGGTGATGTGTTTATCGATGCCTTGCCGACGATTGTCCCCTTAGCGGATACAGCTCTGGCGCATTTATGGTTGGTGCCGAATCCCGAGCAACATCCTAACGGTGACTTTGCCTTGGAGCAGGGCCTTGTACGTGAACAGGGTGAGCAAAAATACACTTTCTCTGGCATGGGCTTATATCGCCCATCATTATTTGACGGCACGCCGGATGGTGCCTTTGCCCTTGGGCCTTTGCTGCGGACTAAGATGGCCGATGGCCTGATCACCGGAGCACACTTTAATGGACTCTGGTGCGATGTTGGGACGATTGCACGTCTGCAAGCATTGGAGTCCGCGCTGGCGTAATAGCAAGGCATATCGCCTAACGCACAATGTTTGGCGCCTGAGTGAACGGTTTCACTCGCGATGTCGATTGAGTGACTGAATAAATTATCAAATTGGGAATTAAGATGCGCCTTTGGGGTAAGTTTTTTGGATTTGTTATCGGGTTTATGTTTGGCCGTATTTTCGGTGCTCTGCTGGGCTTATGGCTTGGGCATCTCTACGACAAGCGCGCCGGTGGTGGCGCCAGTTTTAGTCAGATCCTAGGTCAAGCCAAGAATCGACAGGGGATATTCTTTAACACCACCTTCGCCGTGATGGGCCATGTGGCCAAGGCGTCGGGTCGAGTGACTGAGACCGATATTCGTATCGCGACTATGTTGATGGACCAGATGCGCTTAACGGGTGAAGCCCGTAAAGAGGCGCAGCAGGCGTTCCGTGAGGGTAAAGAGCCCGACTTTGACCTGCGTAGCAGCCTGCAAGCCTTTCGCGCCGTGACCCAAGGCCGTCAAGAACTGGTGCAAATGTTTATCGAGATCCAAATTCAAACCGCCCTATCGGACGGTGAGCTCGATGCCGCAGAACATGCAATTCTGATGACGGTGGCCCAAGAGTTAGGTTATGGTCGTGGGCAACTCGATGAATTACTTAAACGTTGGCAAGCGGAAATACCGTTTCCACCAAACCTCTAATGGAAATAAAACCTCGATTACCGACGCCTATCATTTGCTTGGCATTAATGCCGAGGCAACGGATCAAGAGGTCAAGCGGGCTTACCGTAAGTTGATGAACGAACATCATCCCGATAAATTGGTTGCTAAGGGGTTACCACCCGAGATGATGGAAATTGCCAATCGTAAGGCGCAGGATATCCAAGCTGCGTACGACAGAGTGAAATCGGAGCGCGGCATGCGCTAATGCTTCGGTTAACGTTGTCTACGCAAGGAATAATAACGATAGATAAGGGATTAAGATGAAATACGTTAACCGATTAAGTGTGATTGCAGGTTTATTACCTCTA
Organism: Shewanella sp. POL2; assembly: GCF_000282755.1. Taxonomy (NCBI): domain Bacteria; kingdom Pseudomonadati; phylum Pseudomonadota; class Gammaproteobacteria; order Alteromonadales; family Shewanellaceae; genus Shewanella; species Shewanella sp. POL2. The sequence continues at coordinate 2,874 of NZ_AKZL01000102.1, read as the reverse complement.
ACCCTCGCATTACCAACCTATGCCGAACCCGAGCTGTTTGTCGCCCCCTACGGTGGTTACAGCTTTGGCGGCAGCTCGTTCGATATCAATGAACTCGATGCGAACAACGCTGAAACCAATAATAAGCAGAGTGTGGGTATTGAAGAGGCGAGCCATTACGGCCTCATGTTAGGGATTGGCACTAACGATCCCGGCAATATTTACCTGCTTTACAGTCGCCAATCCTCCGAGCTGAAAAGCGGTGGCCTGTTTACCCCAGACTTAGTCGCCTCCTTAGATGTGGACTATATCCACCTTGGCGGCACTTTATTCTTCCCAAGTGGCGATTTTCAGCCCTACATTACCGCCAGTGCCGGGGTGACTCGGATGATGCCCGATGATTGGTCAACTGAAACCCGTTTCTCCATGGGCATTGGTGGTGGCGTCGAATATCGTATGATGCAAAACTTTGCGTTGTTTGCGGATCTGCGTGGCTATGCGACCTTTATTGACAGTGACACCTCACTTTTTTGTAATGAAGACCAATGCTTATGGCATGTCACATCGGATGTAATGTGGCAAGTGCAAGCCAATCTTGGGGTCAAACTCAGTTTTTAATTTTCCTGCTTTATGGGCAAGGCGCAAACGCAGTTAAGAGGTAAAGATGAAAATAGTCGTACTCGATGGTGAAACCTTAAATCCTGGGGATCTAACCTGGCAAGCGGTCAGCGCATTAGGGGAATTTAGCTGTTTTGCTCGCACGCCCTCGGCGGAGATTATCCCCCGCGCTCAGCATGCCGAAATTGTGCTCACCAACAAGACGCCCCTCGATGCCAACACCTTAGCCCAACTGCCTAAGCTTAAATATATCGGCGTGCTCGCCACCGGCACTAACGTGGTGGATCTTGCCGCCGCAAAAGAGTTAGGTATTGTGGTCACCAACGTACCCGCCTATGGCCCTGATGCCGTTGCGCAAATGGTGTTTGCCCATATTTTGCATCACACGCAAGCGGTTGCAGCGCACCATCAAGCCGTTGCCGCAGGGCAATGGAGTAATTGCAGTGACTTTTGTTTTACTTTAATGCCGCTGCAATCCCTTAAAGGTAAAACCTTAGGCTTGATTGGTTATGGGGATATTGGCCAGCAGGTGGCTAAACTCGCTTTAGCTTTCGGTATGAAGGTATTAGTCAATACCCGCACTCAGCCCCGCGATTTACCCCAAGGCGTGAGTTGGACATCACGCGATACGGTATTCAAGGAGTCCGATATTCTCTCGCTCCATTGTCCACTCACCCCAGAGACAACCGAGCTGATTAATGCCCAAACCCTCGAATTAATGAAGCCGCAGGCGCTACTGATCAACACCGCACGCGGCGGCTTAATCGATGAGGCCGCTCTGGCGGCCGCATTAACGCAGGGCAAAGTCTTTGCCGGCGTCGATGTTCTCTCAACCGAACCACCGAGTGCAGATAATCCGCTACTAACAGCACCCAATATCAGTATCAGCCCCCACAATGCCTGGGCAACCAAAGAAGCACGGCAGAACCTACTCAATATCGCAACGGCAAATCTCAGCGCTTATCTAGCTGGCGAGCGAGTTAATTGGGTGAATCCATAAGGCTTATGGGTTAGAGGATTAATTATAAAAATTAAATAGTTAACGCATGTTGATGCTTGGGAACTTAGCTCCTAAACACTGAATTATCGTGAGCCATGGTATTCGCTCATCGACACGCAGCGAGTCCATCCTTGGATGCTCGACCGCCCCATCCTTGGGGCGGACGGTCGTCTCGCTAATCACCATGACTCACCCTTTTAGCATCCGTGTAGCTTGCAGGTTTTAAAGAAACACACAGCATGCTTTGGGACATAAAGCGTGCTATGTTTTGCGCGAAATTATCTCCATTTCGGATAAACAAAAATAATCCTAAACGCTGAGTCGTGAGCAACTTAAGGATGTAACGCTTGGCTTGAGGCTTTACCTTTACACCATTTGCCACTGTTATGCTGCTTTTTAAATGCGCACATGCTATCCCATCGACCACTTATGCCACTGTATTGACGACGAAACTCTTTGGCTGATGTGAGCCACGCATCGGGCGCAATACCTAATTCATGGAGCAGCTTAGGTCTCTGGTTATCGATATAGCCTTTCTTATCAAGGCGAATGGCGCGGCCTGTCCAATCAATCAGTTCGAGATAATCGGCAAAATGAAATGGAATGCCCACTTGCTGATTCTGGTGAGCTGCGCCATCGAATTGGACGAGATACTTGTGAAGAATATGAGCTTGATTGGTTGCGGAGTCAGTTTGTGGCGTTGAGATAGCTAATGGGCGCTTGGGTGAATCTAGCGAGTTAATTCGCTCCTGAATCGATGTAAAATCAGAGGATTGCAAAGAATCGGCAATGCCTGCTCTGATTGGATTTAAATCCACATACATCATACAGGCCAGTAGTGCTTGCTCATCTAACAGTGCTTGCGATTTAAAACGACCTTCCCAAAATGCGCCTTTGCACTCATCTTCACGATTAGCCTTACGGGCAATTTCTTCGTTTAAACAACGCATAAACCAAGAAATACTGCTTAATCGTTCATGCCACTCGGTAATTAAGCCATCGAGCAACATGCGTTCACCTTCGATTAATGCATCACCATTCATATACTTAGTCGCGACTGCATGGCCTTTAGTGATTTGGCACCAACGGCTGATAATGTCTTTTTGCGTTAAGGATTTGGCCTTATCGACATCTATTTTAAGCACTAAATGATAGTGATTGCTCATCACCGCGTAAGCGCAAATATCCACACAAAATATCGCAGACAAGGCTTTGATTTTATGAACAATCCAGCCACGTCGATGTTCGTAACTGCGCCCTGAAAACTTATCCTCACC
>NZ_AKZL01000101.1:0-15249 GCF_000282755.1 Shewanella sp. POL2 | reverse complement strand
CGCCCAAGTTGGCTTAACCTCACCAGGCTTTATCGGTGCCGACGTATCGCACCTTAACCTGCACAAAACCTTCGCCATTCCACACGGCGGCGGTGGTCCTGGTATGGGCCCAATCGGCGTGAAAGCGCACTTAGCGCCGTTCGTCGCGGGTCACGTAGTGGTGAAACCAGGCCGCGAAAGCGATAACAACGGTGCAGTATCGGCTGCGCCATACGGCAGTGCTGGCATTCTGCCAATCAGCTGGATGTACATTAAGCTGCTCGGTTCAAACGGCCTGAAAAAGTCGACTCAAACTGCGCTGTTAAACGCTAACTACGTGATGAAGAAGCTGTCTGAACACTACCCAGTACTGTTCCGTGGCCGTAACGATCGCGTCGCGCACGAATGTATTATCGACCTGCGTCCCATCAAAGAAGCCTCTGGCGTGACCGAAATGGATATCGCTAAGCGTCTGAACGACTACGGTTTCCACGCGCCAACCATGAGCTTCCCTGTTGCGGGCACGCTGATGATTGAGCCAACCGAATCTGAGTCTAAGGTTGAACTGGACCGCTTTATCGACGCTATGGTGTCAATCCGCGCCGAAATCGCGAAAGTTGAAGCGGGCGAGTGGCCAGCGGACAACAACCCGCTGCACAACGCGCCACACACTATGGCCGATATTATGGACCCAGCGTTCGATTCACGCCCATACAGCCGTGAAGTTGCCGTGTTCCCAAGTGCCGCAGTGCGTACTAACAAGTTCTGGCCAACCGTGAACCGTATTGATGATGTGTACGGCGACAGGAATTTATTCTGTGCGTGTGTGCCGATATCAGACTACGAGTAGGGGCTGAATAGTACGTTATTCAGGTCTAACGTTTGATGAAAGCGAACCCTTAGCGATTCGCTTTTTTATTGCCAGCAATTTGGTTTTTAGTTGTGTTTTTATTGAAGTAGTTTCTGCTGAGTTGAGTGGTGCGAAGTTGCTTTTGCATGGCTTTTGGCAACAGTACTTCCCAATTGCCTGCCGCAGGCTTTAGCACTGTTACACCAGTGACACGCCGTAAATACATCCCTGTAGGCTCTACTAAAACATCCATGTTTTAGAAGGTCACTGGTGCAACAATGCCAGTTCTGGTGTAACCATTGAGTGATGAGTTATGCCTGTCCTGTCATTCGTAATCATTGAGTTAAGAGTTATGCCTGTCCTGTCATTCTTTGTACTTCCCAATTGCCTGCCGCAGGCTCTCGCACTGTTACACCAGTGACTCGCCGTAGATACATCCCTGTAGGCTCTACTAAAACATCCTGTTTTAGAAGGTCACTGGTGCAACAATGCCAGTTTTGGTGTAACCATTGAGTAAAGAGTCATGCTTGTCCTGTCATTCTTTACCCATTTTAAATCGTTATCAATTTATTACGTCCACTAATTAGTTTTATGAAGCTAATGCATGTGGCGCTAAAATGAAAGGGATTAAATTTTCGCATATGTAGGCAAGTTCATCTTGGTAAATATCTTCAACTTCCGAAAAACAGAAGGGATTTTTCTCCAAATTTTCAACAGTTGAGCGGAGTATATCGCTGCCAAAACCGTCAACTATAGTGCATGTACACTTTTTTATGCTTGGACAGTTGCAACGTTCTGTAATCCCTAGATGATTAAATATTTCGTCCCAATATATATTCCCATTATATCCGTCTCTTTGATTTGCAAGAGATAACTTCACGCCTTTTTTAAAATCAATATATTTAACAGGTAAGTCTTTGTCTAGTTTTATATCTCTATATTTTTCATATTCATTAATTTTTTTAAGTTGTGTGTTGTTAGAATTAAAGATATTTTTTAAAATTTTGAATGGTATTATATTTTCAGCTTCCCTAGAGTCGGTTATTATTATTTTTGTAAGTTTATTTGGTGTAGTATGTTCCAATACTTTTTTTACAGTGCTGCCTAATTCAGAATTAGGAGATGTTTTATCCGAGTCTAATATGCATATTGCTGGTCCATCATTATCTTTTTGATGATCATTTATTACTTGATAAGTTGTATCTCCGCCTCCTAGAACTGTACGGTAACAAAATGAAACACCACTAATTCCTTTTAGCGCTATATATGATTTTGTGATCGAGGTGAAAAATTTAATGTCAGTTGAATTTTCTGCAATGATAACAGGTTCTCTATTGTTGAAGCTGGAAAGTTTTACAAATATTTCAGATGGATTTATAGATTCATACTCACTTATTTGATAGCTTTCTGATGTAATGGTAATGATAAAGTTGAAGTTTTTAATCAGATTGAACCATTTGGTTTGGTCTCAGTAGATTTGAATATATGAACTTTTTGTGTATTGTGCGAAGTTTTTATACTCAATAAGTTTCTGTAATAATTCTTTATTTGCTAAGACAAATCCACGTCCTTTTTTTCGAAATGAAGCAATGTCAGCAAATACTTCTATTTCATTATCTGTTAGCCTATCTTGATTTAAATAATCTAGTAGCGAGTTGTGCAATTTTATTATCATTTTTAGTCAAGTTCCGCTTCAAAAAATCCCCATGGCCAACTCTCTAAATTGCCTTCATCATCAAAATTGGCTAAAGTTACAGATGCTGGTAAATCAGATGATTTTTTTTCGAAAATCACAATTGACACATCTTTGGCTGAGAGTTTTTTCTGATAAATTCTATGCCCAATTTGGTTAACGATGGTCTCGCTGTGAGTTTCAATTATTAGTTGAAGATGGGATTTGTTTTTTTCAGATAGCATGATCGCTTTTACAAATACATCCACTAAACGTGATTGAAATCTTGGGTGTAGATGAAGTTCAGGTTGTTCAATTACTATGATGTTAGAATCTTTAAATGTAATGTGTCGGTCATTATTCTTGGGCTTTTCGAATGTGGAAAACCATAGCTGTGTAATAATTGGTAGTATTTGAGAAAAGCCAAAACCCATGTCAGTTACATTATAGTAGTTATTCGAGTCTTTATAGCGTAACTTTAAACTTAGATGACCGCTATCAGATAGGGCATCAAGTTGAAATCCAAAATTTTCTAATAACCAGTCTTTATATTTTCTTTTTTGTCCTTCTGAAAGGTTGTTTAAAAACATTGCTAGGTTTTTACCTTGGTAATCTACTTCTTCAACACTTAAATCTTGTGTTCTATAATATCTTTCAGCTGTGGCTCGTAATGGTGCTATATATTTTACGCTGCTAAAGTAACTTGCAATTTTTTCATTCAAAATATAAAGTAGGCTAGGTATTTTATATGCAAAAATCAAAAGCTTTATATCGTTTAGTTTATTGTTGCAATCTTTTATTTGAGCTATTTTTTTCTTCCAGGTAGAAGTGTTTGATGCTTTTTTTAGGTGGTTGAAAAAGTTGTTGTCAAGATTTTCAATGTTAATTACTCTATGGGTTATTTCCTCTGGATTTGATCTTATGTGGCAATATTTTTTTACTTCATTTGTAAGTTTGTTAATTACATCATCATTGATGAAATTAGCAGGGATTCTGTATCTATAATATTGGTGGTAGTTTTTTTCATTGACTTTGAAGTTTATAATAGGTAGTAATGCAGACTTCCCATTATCCCTTTGGATAAAGCAGTTTTCGAAAATATTGGTAAAATCGTACTCGTTAACCATTAAACTTTCTAGTTTTGAGGTTTTGCTAAAATTTATGTTGCAGGTTATATCTGAATAAATAACTCTTATTTTTGTTATTTCTGCATTTTTGTTTTGAGAGTCACCTTCGATAGTGAATTGAATTTCATAATTTCCTTCTAATCCTTCAAACATTCTAACGTAGTAATAGGGTTGAGTATCTGTGCTGAGCGATATTTTTGTTTTAAATCCAAAGCTTATAGAGTTGTCTGTGGAGTATTTTGAAAGAGCATTCTCATAACTACCAAAGTCAACAAATGAACCAAACCATAGAATTGGCCCTCTAGTTATTGAGCTTAAACTTTGTCGAAATAGTGGAAATGTTCTCAGAAAAGTACTTTTACCAGAGCTATTCTCACCCAATAAAACAGTTAGAGGCTTTATTGGAATATAGTCAGTATCTGCAAGGCTTTTAAGTCCTTGAATTCTAATGCCTTTCATTTTATCGCCTTTAGGTTGTTTTATAGAATAGATAAACTGAGAGTCTAATAACACTGTGAATTTGCATTTGTGCTCCTTATAAATCATGTTAATGTGTAAGATATTGTTTGTAATGTATTTTTATTTATTTTGCTATTGTAAGGGATTAAATAAATGAGCCTATGTAAAAATTCCTTTATAAAAAATTGGTTTATTTAATGTGTTACTTCCCCACCTCGCTTTTACTTAGGCATCTTTGGGCGACTTGGTAGATGATGGTGTCGACTTGTTGCTGGGTAAGATCTTGGGTTTTCAGTTTCGGGATCGTTCCGACTAATTGTTTGTGGTTCAGGATCGGCAGCGGTGGTTTTGATTGACTTGTGACATACCAGCCGGGGAATACTAGGGCTGGGGTGGCGGCGACGGGGGAGCCTGTGGCTTTGGTTAACCACTGGCTGACCCACTTGGCCTGACGTTCGGCCTGTTCTATGGGTTTGGTTTCTGTCCACGAGGGGAAGTTTAAGCGCCCGTCTTTGTAAAATACTTCATAGCCTTTTTTGCCATTGCCATTGGTTTGGCGTAGGTCTTTATTGCGCTTATGGCGGCCTTTGGTTTCAATCGCGAATACGCCATTTTTGCCGATTACGAGGTGGTCGATATTAAAGCCGTCGGCTTGGACATCGTGAAACACTTGATAACCCAAGGCTTGTAGGCCGATTAGTTCATTGGCGGTGGCGATTTCGGCCGTATGCCCTAGGCGTAATTTGGTAAGTTTGGAAAAGTTTTTCCACGTTTTAAAGCTGCAATAGCTTAAGCCCATTAACGCTGAAATACTTAACATCCAAGGGAATTTGCCTGCTGCAATATGTGCTTGAATGCTGTTGAGTGCAAAGGGGAAGCAAAAAATCATGGCTCCCATCATCATGTAACCCATTAAATCTAATTGCAGATCTTGGATTTGCTTTTGTAAGCCGTAGGCAGGTATGCGGGTTAGCTGCTCACGGTCAACGGGTAGGGTTAGCGTTGCATCGCGGTAGCGAAGAAACACATGCAACACTCCTGCTCCGACAAATAGGCTGGATAGAATAATTACAACGGATAATAGATTGCTGCCGAAATCTGCCATTTACATCCTTGAAGTAAAAAGGTTTTTTTATTCTATAACGCACATATAAGGAATGTGCTTTATACCTTGGTGACAGAGGTGGCTGTTAAGAGGGGAGTCAGATAATTGATTGGCTGCTTCATCCCTAAATAGCGTGCTCGATATGGGTGTTCGAGTGTGGCTCTGCATTTCCCTTAGTGGTCACACTTTAACCCGCGTTATGCGGTGTAATCAATGCGTTTTATCACAAATACTTATTTTAAATAACAACTTGTGAATATTTGAGGAGAGGTATTGGTGGGCGTTTTGGGGTTATGCAGGGTAAATAAAAACGGCCAATCGAATTGGCCGTTATTATTTGTCGTTAGCAGTGGCTGCTTAACGGTAAAATGCTTCTACTGTGCCTTTGATGGTTAACAGTAGAGGTTGACCGCGACGGTCTAAGGATTTGCTTGGTACTTTAACCCAGCCTTCGCTGATGCAGTATTCTTCAACATCGAAACGTTCTTTACCGTTCACGCGGATACCCACATCGTATTGGAAGACTTCAGCCACATGGTGGCGGCTGCGTGGGTTAACCGAAAGACGATCCGGTAATGCGGGTTGTGAAGTTGTGTCAGTCATGGTCGTTATCTGTAGTGAACAAAAAGTGCGTTATTGTAGGCAATCCCGCCGCCTTGCTCAAGGACTGTTGTTGTCAGTCTGTGACGCCTAAGCCGCTATCTTGGGCGAGTGGCACTCAGCGTGAGTTGTAGCATCTGCCTGTATCGTCTTTTGTTCGCACGCCCTGCAAGGTAAACTCTGGCGGCGTTGGCTATAGGTTTCGCGCTAAAGGCATCTTAAGGCTTAGTGCTTAGTGCTTAGTGCTTAAGGCACGCGCTTACAACTTATAGCCGCGCTCCGTTATTCACCCACATTCGACCCAAGGCCCGATAGTTAACTTGCCATGCATGATGATATTAGTATTCCCTTGCCATCACTTATCCATCGCATCGGCCGCGAGGCGGCAAAGCGTGCGCAGGCAATGGCGCTAAAGCACGACTGCGAGCTTAAGCGGGTGCGCCGCTCCCGTAATTGGAGTATCACAGGGCAGGCTATCGCCATTCAAAACTGCTGCACCGAGTTTAAAGTTGATGGCGAGACTGCCGAATTTACCTTTATGATCAAAAAGATCGACAGCGCTTTATTACAACACGCCGATAAGCTTGAACCACTCAGCGCAAAACTGGTTCGCCTGATCAACCAAAATCCCGCCATTACCTTAGGTGAGCTTATGCAGCAGACCCAATGCAGCATCAGCGAGGCGCGCCTTGCCCGCTTTGATGCCGAACTCTAGCGCTTTGCTTGTGGGAGTGAGCCGCCTTTGATTTGCATCAACACAGGCGCCTGTTAAAGCGGTCACTATATTAGCCAAATTTTATGAATGGCGGCGTAAACCATGACGGATGCTAGGCTAATCACCCTGTTAAAAATCTGTATTAGCATCGGGCTGTGCCTGATTGCGCTTGGCATTTATCTGCATAACTTTAATGTGACCGTTGAAGCCATGGGCGTAAAAGGCATTATTATCAGCGCCGTATGCGTTGCCGTTGGCATGGCGTTATCCCTGCCGACCAAGATGTATCTCACCTTTTTACTGGTGAAACGCGAAGCGGATAAGCAAGGCAGTTCTGAGTAACTTTAGCCAAACCACAGTCAATGCCGCAATAAATCCCACTTTTTGCTTGTTGCTCAAGGCATAAACTCCCGCTGGTGTTTTTTTAACATAATTAACCCAAGACTAATGGGCGAAAAACACCGATAATTCTCCCCAGATGATAGCGCCTAAGGGCAATGCTGTGCGGTAACGGATGCGATTACCGCGTTTGAGCATATTGAGTGGAAAAATTCTAATGGAAATCAAAGTTAATTTTCTCGACAACCTGAGACTCGAAGCCAAGTTTGACGATTTTACGGTCACGGCCGATCAGCCCATTCGTTATAAGGGCGATGGCTCGGCGCCGAGCCCCTTCGATTATTTCTTAGCTTCTTCGGCACTGTGTGCGGCCTACTTTGTGAAGGTGTATTGCAAATCCCGCGATATTCCGACGGACAATATCCGCCTGTCGCAAAACAATATTGTCGACCCCGAAGATCGCTACAACCAGATTTTCCAGATCAATGTCGAATTGCCCGATGATATTTCGGATAAAGATCGCGAAGGAATTTTGCGCTCTATCGACCGCTGCACAGTAAAGAAAGTGGTGCAGACTGGCCCAGAGTTTAGAATCGAAACCGTTGAAAACCTCGATGCCGACGCCAATGCCATGTTGATGGGCCACCCTGGTGGCGATAGCAGCACCTATATTTTGGGTAAGGACTTACCGCTAGAGCAGACCATTGCCAATATGACGGCGATGCTTGCTGAGCTGGGGATGAAGATTGAGATCTCCTCATGGCGTAATATCGTGCCTAATGTATGGTCACTGCATATCCGTGATGCCGCATCGCCCATGTGTTTTACCAATGGTAAAGGCGCAACCAAAGAGAGCGCGCTGTGCTCGGCCCTCGGTGAATTTATTGAGCGGTTAAACAATAACTTCTTCTATAACGATCAATTCTTTGGGGTTGAAATCGCTAACAGCGAGTTTGTGCATTACCCCAATGAAAAATGGTTTGCCTTAGAAGAGGATGATTCGCTGCCAGCAGGCCTGTTAGATGACTATTGCCTCGAGATTTACAATCCAGATGAGGAGCTGTGTGGCTCGCATCTTATCGACACTAACTCGGGCAATCGTGAACGTGGTATTTGTGCGATTCCTTATACCCGTAAATCCGATGGCGAGACAGTGTACTTTCCATCAAACCTGATTGAAAACCTGTTCTTAAGCAACGGCATGAGCGCGGGTAATAACCTGAAAGAAGCCGAAGTGCAGTGTCTCTCTGAGATCTTCGAGCGCGCGGTGAAACGCCAAATTATCGAGCAGGAAATCGTCCTGCCAGACGTGCCTATGTCGGTGTTAGAAAAATACCCAAGCATTCTCGCGGGCATTAAGGGCTTAGAAGAACAAGGCTTCCCTGTGGTGGTGAAAGATGCCTCCTTAGGCGGCCAATTCCCGGTGATGTGCGTCACCCTGATGAACCCGAAAACCGGCGGGGTATTTGCCTCCTTCGGCGCCCACCCAAGTTTTGAGGTGGCATTGGAGCGCAGCCTGACCGAATTACTCCAAGGTCGCAGTTTTGAAGGCCTAAACGATGTGCCAAAACCGACCTTTAATAGCATGGCGGTGAGCGAGCCTGAAAACTTTGTTGAGCACTTTATCGACTCAACAGGGGTTATCTCATGGCGCTTCTTTAGCAGTAAGCATGACTATGAGTTTTGCGAATGGGATTTCTCCGGCACCAATGAAGAGGAAGCGGACCGCTTATTCGGCATTTTAGAAGACCTCGGTAAAGAGGTGTATGTTGCCGAATTTACCGAATTAGGTGCATCGGCTTGCCGTATTTTAGTGCCTGATTACTCTGAGGTTTATCCAGTAGAAGACCTGATTTGGGATAACACCAACAAGGCGCTGGATTACCGTGAAGATATTCTGAATCTGCATTCTCTAAGCACTAAGCAATTGGTTAACCTAGTCAATCGCTTAGAAGAAAGTCAGCTCGATAACTACACCGATATTCGTACCCTGATTGGTATCGTCTTCGATGAAAATACCGTCTGGGGTAAGTTGACGATTATCGAGCTTAAGATCCTGATTTATCTCGCACTCGGCGCGCATGAAGAGGCGCTGGAATTAGTCGGTGAGTTTTTGCAATTTAACGACAACACCGTGAAGCGCAATCTGTTTTACCAAGCAATGAGCGCGGTACTGGAAGTGACGCTGGATGAAGACCTTGAACTCGAAGACTTTAGCCATAACTTTACCCGCATGTTTGGCGCGGAAGTCATGGAACAAGTGGTTGGTAGCGTCACAGGTAAAATCCGCTTTAGCGGTTTAACTAAGACCAGCATGCAACTCGAAGGGATTGAGCCGCATTTACGCTTAATCGAAAGCTATAAAAAACTGCACGCCGCCCGCAAGGCCAAAGCGGCGAACTAATAGCTATAGCTAAGAAGTTGATGTGTAGAAAAAGCGAACCTAGGTTCGCTTTTTTAATGGCCGTTTGCCATGGATATACAGCCTTAAGCACTATTGGCGATAACGCGATTTTTGCCATCCCGCTTGGCTTGATAGAGCGCGGCATCGGCGCGTTTCAGGGTATCTTCATAGGATTTATCGTCTGCCTCTATGGTGGCGACGCCTATGCTGACGGTGGCAAAGAGTCCATTTACGGCGTGTTTTTGTAGTGCTTTGAAGCAGCAATCGCAGAGAAATTCTGCAAACACTATGGCTTGATCGTATTCAACGCCGGGTAGGGCGATGACAAACTCATCCCCACCAAAACGGTAGGCACTGTCGGTTTTGCGGAATTGCTGCTTGCAGGTATCGGCGACGGTCACAATGACATTGTCCCCCGCATGGTGGCCAAGCTGATCATTGATCTGTTTTAGATGATCGAGATCCAGCATTAAGATGGAGGCAGGCACATGGTAGCGACTATAGGTATCGAATAGGAGGTTTAAGTCACGCTCTAATCGGCGACGGTTAAATAGTCCTGTGAGTTGGTCTGTATCGCTTAATTGCCGTAGCTGGACTTCAAGCTGATGGCGTTTGGACATATTACTTGCAACCCAAAGGACGACAGGCTCGTTATCAACAAGAAAATCCAGCGCTTGAACGCGTCCCTCAAACCAGATGGGTTCTGATGGACCTTGATCGGATAAGCCTTTGACATCCTTATTACTGAGCTCATATTCTTCAATCTGCAATTTACGGCTGATTAATGCTTGTTCAATAATGCTGAGGTAATAATTGGCTTTTTCTTCGTTTAATACGTCACTGATATATAGGCCGACTAATCCACTACCATCATGGTAATAACGATCATCTTTACCGCCAAACACCGCAATATAACGACCACTTTGGGAAAGGATAAACGCTGGATCGGGTAGGGCGTCCAGCACTAAAGCGATTTGCTCAACATTGATCATCAAATCTACTCCCTGACACATTTTATGTGTTCATTATCCTTGCTACTGCAAATGTCATTATTGGCAGTCATTTGGTTTTGAATTTAGCTTTTTTTTGTGGATATTCAAACCTTAAACTTGGGTTCAGCATTGTTAACAATATGATGAATAGTCGACTAGCTTTATCAGTTTAGGTGGTTTTTGTGGTCAAATCCTCGATCTGCAAACAATTAGGGTTAATCCCATTTAGGTGAGAGTGTAAACTTTGGCGCATTAACATTTAAAACGAGGAAATGCCATGCACACGGCAGATGATTTTATTCAGTATTTAGCGCTTGAGCAGCATGTAGAAGGCGGATATTACCGTTCGTCTTATCGCTCCGATTCGGCCTTCGATCCGAGTCGTCAGCTGTGGAGCAGTATTTATTTCTTACTGCGAACGGGTGAAGTGTCGCATTTTCATCGACTTACGGCCGATGAGATGTGGTATTTCCATGCGGGGCAATCATTGACGATTTATATGATTTCCCCCGAAGGCGAGCTGACCACGGCGCAGTTAGGGCTTGATTTAGCTGCGGGCGAAAGACCACAGTTTTTAGTGCCTAAGGGCTGCATTTTTGGCTCGGCGATGAATCAAGATGGATTCTCGCTGGTGGGCTGTATGGTATCACCCGGTTTTACCTTTGATGACTTTGAGTTGTTTAACCAAGAAGCTTTGCTGGCGATGTATCCGCAGCATAAAGAAGTGATCTACAAGCTGAGTCGACCAGAGGCGAAATAGCGCCGTTAGATCATTGCGTTATCATGCAATAGGTTATTCGTTGACTGGATTCGATCGCCGCATGGCTTTTATCTCGACATGCGGCTTACTGAGGTTAAGTGCGAATAATGTGGGTTATCTGCACCATGGCATCACGTGCCGATTGGCTGACGCCAGCGAGTTGGAAGAAGCCGTGGATCACCCCTAAATAGCGGCGGCAATGGGCATCGACGCCTGCATCTAATAGGTTACGGAATAGCTGCTCGCCCTCATCTAACAGTGGATCGAACTCGGCGGTAATAATGTGAGTTTCGGGTAAACCTGCTAAATCCTGGCTACGCAGTGGGCTGGCTTCAACATCGGTTCTGGGATGCCAGTCGAGGTACATATCAAAGCCCGTGAGCAGCGTGTCGCGGGTGATAATGTACTTGTCGCCATTGTCGATATAACTCTGGCTCTTGGCGGTCGCATCCAACATCGGATAGATAAGCACTTGTTTTTTAGGTAACCATTCCCCCTTTGCCTTTAACCGCAGGCAAGTGACTAAGGCTAAATGGCCGCCGGCACTGTCGCCCATCAAGGTGATATTAGTGTTGTCACCGCCCCATTGCTGGCAATGTTGCTGCACGAGATTGGCCGCATTGAAGGCATCGTCATGGGCTGCTGGGTACACATGCTCAGGGGCGAGACGATAGCTAACCGCCACCACTAATGCGCCGGAATCATTGGCAATTTTACGCAGTTGCTGATTATGAGTAGCGATGCCGCCACTAACAAAACAACCACCGTGATAGTAAATAACCACGGGTAAATTGTTATCCGCCGAGGGCTTAAACAGGGTTAATTCTATACCCTCAAGGGATAAGGTTTTGACCTCAAACACAGCCTCCGGCTCGCCAGCCAATACCGTGCTGGCAATATAACCTTGGCGACGTTCCTCAAGGCTTTGCTCGCGCACCGAAGGGCAACCTGCGGCGATAAACTCGCTCACCAATTGTTTAATTCCGTCTTCTAAATAGCGTTGGCTCATGTGCAGTTTCCCTGAATATATTCGGCGAGCGTTTATCGCCCATTGTGGTCGGCAAAGTGTATCGACTCAATCTAGAAAAGGGTAGTGTGTCATGGGGGATTTGCAATTAACGCCATCTATTTCAGTTGATTAGCAGTTATTGATTAACGCTTATTGATTTGTCATTGCTGATGTATTGCGACTCCTATGTATTGAGCTTCGCCCGATGAATACGGTTGCAGGGGCAGGTTTTAGGTTTGATGAAGGATTGAGCACAATCTAAAAATGTAAGAAAATTACCGCTCGCCAGCCTTGGCGTGTTATTGCTATTTCACTTGTCTTCCAGCGGTAAGGATCGGACGTGGCCACATCAGCTAAAACCCTGCAACAACGCATGGGCATTGTCGCCCTCACTTGGCCGATTTTTATCGAAACCTTGCTGCAATCCTTACTCGGGATCAGCGATATTTTTATGCTGAGCCAGTATTCCGACAATGCCGTCGCCGCGGTGGGACTCACCACTCAATTGATGTTTTTTATGATGGTGATGTCGATGATGGTCAGCACGGGTGCCAGCATTCTGATCAGTCAAAATAATGGTGCGGGGCGAACCCAACAGGCGACTGATATTGGTGTCGCCAGCGTGGCCTTAAGTTTAGGTTTAGCAGTGGTGATGGGCGCATCGATGTTTTTCGGTGCCCACGGCATTATCGGTTTATTTGCGCTAGATCCTAAGGTTGCGGGCTATGGTTACGATTATCTGCTGATCTGCGGCAGTTTGAGTATCGGGCTGGTGATGAACATTGCCTTTGCCGCCATCTTACGTAGTTACGGTTTTACCCGCTCGGCTATGTTGGTCACATTGAGTACGGGATTGATGAATGTGCTCGGTAACTATATTGCCCTCTATTCTCCCTTTGGTTTGCCGGTTTATGGGGTAACTGGGGTGGCGATTTCAACAGTGACCAGCCAGATGATTGGAGCCTTGATTATGCTGGCAGTGATCCGCAGTAAGCATATTCCGTTGCCAATGCAACGACTTAAGTTATTGCCGCGCAGTACCTATTGGAGCGTGATGCGCATAGGTTTGCTTAATGCAGGCGAAATGCTGTCCTACAATGTGGCGCAGATGACCATCATCTATTTTATTAGCCAGATGGGCACGCTCTCGCTGACGGCTTATACCTATGGCTTGAATATCAGCCGTTTTATTTACTGTTTTGCGGTGGCGCTAGGGCAGGCGGCGCAAATTCAAACCGGTTACTACGTCGGTAAACAATGGTTTGATGAGATCACTGTGCGGGTGCAAAAGTATTGCTTAGTAGGCTTTATCGTCTCCCTTGCCATAGTGTTAACCTTTTATTGGCAGCGTTTTACCATTGTGGGTTGGTTGAGTGAAAATCCTGAAGTGATTGAACTTACTGCACTTCTGCTATTGGGCTCTATCGCGCTGGAAACCGGCCGAGTCTTTAATCTGGTGATTATTTCGGCATTAAAAGGCGCGGGGGATGTGGCGTTTCCTGTGCGCGTGGGCCTGTTTAGCATGTGGGGCATTGGCGTACTGTTAGCTTGGTTCTTTGGGCTGCATTTAGGTTATGGCGTACTTGCCGCTTGGCTTGCCGTTGCGGCCGACGAGTGGGTGCGAGGCTTGATTATGGTACACCGTTGGCGCTCGGGTCGCTGGCAGCGTTTTACGCGTATTCCGCCAGCAACCTCAGCTTAAATCGTTCTGATAATAAAAGGTCAACCCTTATTGGTTGCCCCATTTACCCGATTTCAGCAGTTCATTTTTAAATTGTAGATACCTTGGGTGCCCTGCATCGGTTTCGATTTCCATGGTGCTGTAGGGGGCAAAAAGCGCACCGGGAATTTGGTATCCTTGCGCCAACACATCCTCTAATGAGGGCATAAAACATTCTTTAATCGGGTCAAAATGGATTTTATAACTGGCATAGCCGCGCTTAATAAATCGTTCGGTTATGTTTTTGAATAGCTGTCCAAATGGGGTATCGAGTGTCTCCGGCGTGGAGTAATAAAAGCCTTGTCCGTACCAGTAGAGCAATAAGGCGGTACCCGCATCACAGAGTGGATGTTCGATAATTGCCCTCACCATATCGGGATCATGGTCATCCCAATTCAGGTTGCCCGCGACAAAATGCAATTCCTCCATACTTTGTAAGTCACTGATACAGATGATTTGTGTCGCCACTTTACCAAAGTAGACGCTGTATTCATGTAAAGCGTCATAATCGGGATCGGCGAGCAATTGGGCGAGTCGTTGTTGATTGGCAATACAACCTAATTCGGCGCATTCATAGGCGCGAATAAATTGTTCTTGGGTTAATAACTTGGCCACAGGCGTCCTTGGGAGTGTTGAAATAAGCACACTCGCCAGCTCTGCGAGAGCTGGCGAGGAATTGGGCGAGTATTAGAGGTTAAGCTTGCTGTTGCAGCAGGGTACGACAGAGCTTGATAAAGTCGGACGAGGTGACTATTCCCAATACTTTCTTATTGTTATCCACTACGGGTAAACAGCCGAGTTTATTACCGATAAAGTATTCGACTACCACGGTTAAAGGTTCATCCGCAGTTAACTGCTGGCAGTCTTTGTCCATCACAGTCGCTATGGGGGTATAGCGTTCTTTGCGATCGAGCGCGCCTTGGCCGTATTTATTCAACATAGACAATACGCTGGCGATCATCTTTTTGTGGGTAAGAATACCGACTAAGGTGCCGTCGGTTTCAGAAATAACAGGTAAATGGCGCACGCTGCGGGTTTGCATTAAATGGTGGGCATCTTTAAGGCTCGCACCATCGCTGATGCAGATGACCTCTGTGCTCATAATATCGCTGACTTTCATCCTAAATTCCTTTTTTAACAATGCTCTGGTTTGACTCAGCATGAGCCAAAATCTGAGCGATTTGCCACTGATCCGATGTTAGCAGCTTAATCATAGCTTGTGCCAGTGCTGTACAAATAAAGTACGTCATCCAGTATAAGCTTATGAATTAAAAGAAATCATAAAAGGCTGACAAAGATGTCACAAATGTGTAACAGTGATGTCTCACAATCGGGGCCTTATTAGACCTCATACCAGTGAACCCTCATCTTAGAAAGGAATAATAATAATGAAACGAACCGTGACTCGTCGTGATTTTTTAGCCATGTCAGCCAAAGGTATTGGTGCCGCAGTGATTTCCTACGGCCTAATGGGGTGTAGTGACAGTAATGATGATAACTCTGTGCCCGCACAGTTTT
>NZ_AKZL01000100.1:0-15532 GCF_000282755.1 Shewanella sp. POL2 | reverse complement strand
CTTTGCCACGACCTTTAATACTTGGTCGCCAAGCTGGTGACCATAGTTGTCATTAAAGGCCTTAAAGTGATCGATATCGACCAAGATAAGACAGGTGCCCTCGGGAGCCTGTGCCAACATGCCTGCGATATCGGCATCAAAGGCGCGGCGATTTAAACAGCCAGTAAGTGCATCGTAAAGTACATCTTTTTCTGTTTTTTCAAGCTTTTGTTTTAATGCATCAATCTCTGTTTGGGCTTTTTGCAATTGGGTCGTAAAAAACTCGGTGCTTGAGCGAATATTGTCGGCTTCCTTCACCAAATTACGTACTAAATCGAGCACTTGCTCAACACTGAGCGTGCCTTCTTCGACACCATTGAGCTTGGCAAAGTTATTGTTAATACAGCTTTGGAAGTCGGCGGCATCTAGATTTGTATCCCGAATCGATTGCGACAGCTCTGTGGCCATGGCTTCAAGGTTAAGCCGCATATCACGCACATCCAGCTCAACAGGATCGGCGACATACTGGCGAAACAACAACTCACTGCTCACTGGTGGGCAAGTGTTGTAGTGGGCGATAACTGTATCGAGCTGGGCGTTTAACGCTGGGTTTTGTTCCCCCACGTAGGTATACCACAGAGCATAATTGATTGGCGTTGTGGGAATTTGATGCTTGAGCATTAAGGGAACCGCTTTTTTAAGATTCAAGGCTGCGGTTTGTAATAAATCTCGTGACATGGATAAATTCCAGTAAAAATAATCCGATAAACCATGCATATCACACATGGATAACAATATGGCTCGTCAAATCCCGTTACAACAAAAGCCCAAAAGCTGGGGCAATTACCTGCCACAAGCTTGGGGGGATATGTTAGAGTTTATCGCTAAAATTAAATAATGATAATAACTTGGGAGAAAGTCTTGAAAAATTTCATCCTTGCTGGAGCCCTAGGTTCCTTACTCTCACTGCCTGCAATAGCTGCCTCTTCCTTCAGCGACAGCCTAGATTTGAATCAGTATCGTACTGATGTCAAAACCTTAGCCAGTGATGCCTTTGGTGGCCGTGCGCCCTTATCAGAAGGTGAGCAATTGACCATCGATTACCTTGAGAAAGCCTTTAAAGAGATGGGGCTCAAACCGGGATTTGGCGACAGCTATTTACAGGCTGTGCCGCTGGCGAAAATCACCGCCGATCAAAATATGCAACTCGATATCGGCGGACTTAAGTTTGCCAATGGCAGTGAATTTACCGCCAGAACCCAGAGAATTAGCGATGAAGTCAACCTCAGTAATAGCGATGTGGTGTTTGTCGGTTATGGCATTAATGCGCCTGAATATGGTTGGAATGACTATCAGGGCCTTGATGTCAAAGGCAAAACCGTGATTGTGTTAGTCAATGACCCAGGTTTTGCGACCCAAGATCCCAAGGTCTTTAAAGGCAATGCCATGACCTACTATGGTCGCTGGACTTACAAATACGAAGAAGCTGCTCGCCAAGGCGCTGAAGCTGTTTTTATTGTGCATGAAACTGAACCCGCAGCCTATGGCTGGGGTGTCGTGCAAAACTCTAACACAGGTACCAAGTTTACCCTCATCGATGTAAACAATAATCAAGGGCAGGTTGGCGTGATGGGTTGGGTGCAACATGATGTCGCCAAAAAGATTTTTGCTAAGGCTGGTATGGACTTTGATACCTTAAAACAACAAGCCGCCAAGCCAAACTTTAAGGCCATTCCCTTAAAGCTAAAGGCGAATGTTAGTTTAAATAATACGATTGAACGCGCCGAATCCCACAATGTGGCGGCACTATTACCTGGAAAAAGCCGCCCTGATGAGGTGGTGATGATGCATGCCCATTGGGATCATTTAGGTACAGTGATAGAAGACGGTAAACCGGAAATCATTAATGGTGCGGTCGATAATGCCAGTGGTGTGGCAGGTGTGTTAGCTCTTGCGCGTTACTTTGCCAAACAAGCAAAAACGGCGCCGCTTGAGCGCTCGATTCTGTTTAGTGCCTTTACCGCCGAAGAAACAGGGCTGATCGGTGCTCAGCATTTTGCTCAGCATCCCAGTGTACCGACCAAAAACATTGTCGCTTTTTTAAATATTGACGGCATGAATATGAACCAAGGGGTAGATTATATTCTGCGCTATGGTGAGGGAGTGTCTGAGTTAGAAGGTTATTTAGATAAGGCCGCCAAGGCACAGGGACGGGTTGTCAAGGCTGATCCTAGACCGCAAAATGGTTTGATGTTTAGATCGGACCACTTCGCTCTGGCCCAGCAAGGCGTGCCCGGCTTGTTATTTATGAGCCTTGGGGATACGGATCCTGACTACATTGCCCATAAATACCATAAAGGAGCCGATGATTATGATCCAAACTGGTCGCTCGAAGGGGTGAAGCAGGATTTAGATCTGATGGCGAGCATGCTAACGACCTTAGCTAATGGTAAAGATTGGCCACATTGGTTAGAGGCGTCGGATTTTAAGACTAAGCGTGAGCAGGATGGCCGTAAAAAGTAATTCCGATTAAGGTAAAAAGGACGCTGCGGCGTCCTTTTTTATGTTTATTCAATTAATTAACCTGAGCTCGGGATAAGTAGAGCCGCTGAATAGGCATCTTTTCGGGCCTCTCTGCGTTGCTCTGTCTCACCATAGCGCGCTATGGCATACGACAGAGCGCCTTGATATGCGCAAAAATCTGCGCATTCAGTTAGAAAAAAGATTTTTCTTTTCAAAAGAATCATTTGTAGCATTGATTTAGTTTGTTAAATTTAGATTTTTTCGACACTCGTTATCCCGAGTTCAGGTTAACTAGAAGGTGTAGCTAACAGAAAGCATGGGGCCGATAAAACTGTAGTAAATATTGTAATCGGCAATTTGAGTCTCTTTATTTGGGGACTTTTGTGCGATATCGACGTCAACTTTGTAATAGTTATAGGCAACACTCATACGCCAATTGGGAGTAATTTGCGCATCTATGCCTAATTTAATATCAACCAACTCGCCTTTGACATCATTGAGGTTGATATAGAAATACTGGGCGTGAGTGGTTAAATCCCATCCAGAAATAAATTCGTAATTAGCATAGACGCCAAAGTCCGGCAGTGGTGCAGTGATATTCTCATCGACAATTTGCGGTATTGCCTGGCTCGCACAGACATTATTCAGTAACTCAGAGGCTTTACAGACGCCGATAATGCCTTCAAATCCTGTCTTGATAAACATTGTGTGTAAACCAAGAGACAAACCAACATCATAGTTACTGCCTTGAATAGCATCAAAACCGTAACCAACACGTAGAATATCGATATTTAGGGTGGAGCTGAGTTTTCCGCCTGCTTTAATATCGTAAATTGTATCGTTAATTTCAATTTGGAAGGGTTTGGAAAGGGCTTGGGTTTCGGCTGTGCGGTGTAGTTGTTTCCAGTCGAGGTAAAGATGATGGCGTTCGTTGAAGTGATAATTTAGCTCAACAAAGGGCAAAAATTCGTTTTCGGCCAGTTGCAGATCGGACTCATAGTTTAAGGTGAAGTTACTCGCGGTATTCGGGTTAGTCACTTCCATATTGGTATCTGACTGCGAATAAAATCCCCCTAGCTCCAAGCTGAATTCGCCCGCCAGCACAGGAGTGCAAGTGAGAAGGGCGATCAATAAGGGGGTTAGACGAGTGGAAATCAACGCTACTCCAGTATTCTTCTTATTATATCCAGCGATAACATCAGACTTAAGTGCCATAAGTTATGACCATTTGGAGTGTATCAGTAAATCTTTAAATGTGAATAAAATGTTTTGAAAAGTGTGGATTTTCGTGATTTAAAACAAAAGTTGTATGGTTAATCGCTTTGGTATCGCAGGCTTGAGGGAGGGATCACAGTAATTTACATCTTGGTGATTAGGGCGTGTTGAGGTTTCTGCTGCGTTATCGTCCATTTATGTAGAATAACTACACTGTACGGACTTTGCCTTGCATAAAAGCCAGCCACATTACTGCAAAAATAACCCTGAAACGTCAACACGCCCTAGTGACGGGAATATGTCGTAAAGCCTAAAAAAACGGCCCAGTAGAGACTGAGCCGCCGATAAGAGCTTAACGAGACCGCATCAATTGTTATGCGTGTTAGCGGCCGATGTTGGCTCGCTGCTTTTCTCGTCCTTGTTAAACATGCCTAAACGGATGCGGATAAAGTGCAAAATTTGCGCAGCAATATCCACATTTAAGCACGATTCTAATCCTTCAAACCCAGGTGATGAGTTGGCTTCGCAGATTTTGTAATGGCCGTTATCGAACAATAAATCGATACCTGCCACATCTAAATCGAGAATATTGGCGGTTTGCGTCGCGAGCCATTCGATTTCAGGGGTGATTTCAAAGGGCCTCGCCGAGCCACCCGCGCTGACATTAGCTTTAAAGCTATCTTCTTGCCCACGTCGCTCGTAGCAGCCTGCAACGCGTCCGCCAATAGTAAAGACTCGCAAGTCGCGGCCATGACTATTGGCGATGAACTCTTGCAAAATAATGTTGGCGTTTTTATTAGTCGCTTCAATTAGTTGCATTAAGTCATCAAACTCACGGGCTTTGTGTGATAAGAATACACCACTGCCTTGAGAGCCTGAGAGCGTTTTAATCACTACGGGAAAACCTAAATGTCGCTCAACCAGATCAATATCAACCGGGAATTTGACCAACATGGTTTTTGGTGTCGGTAAATTCTTCTCGGCCAACAATTGCTGGGAGAAGAGCTTATCTTTAACAATCTCAATGGCTTTTGAAGGATTTAAACAATAGACCCCTAAGCGTTCTAAATGGCGAATGATTGCCAACGCAAAGTAGGTGGTGCCAGAACCCATGCGCGGAATGATAAAATCCGGCAATTCAACGGGTTGTCCATTTAACAAAATACTTTTGTTATCTTCTCTCGTCACGGTGAGATCAAACTCATCCGGCGCATAAACGGCTAATTCAATATTGTCGGCCTTAGCTGCCGCCAACAGACGTTCGATTTCATACCATTCAGGTTTTAGCTGAGTCGCGGTTTCTTTATATAAAATCCAACCACGCATTTAATCGCAAACCTTCATTTTCATGCTTTGTCCTCGGGTTCAGCTTCATCCTGAACATCATCTTCAATTTCAACATCCACATCTACATCGAATGCCGCTTCTGGCTCAACCTCAGGTTTGGTTGCTGGTAAATGAACCGTACCAACCACTGCATAAAAGGGCTTACCCCGGGCGAGTTTGCGGTACTTTAACCAGATCTGCTCTAACAAGCTACTCGGAGCGATGTTTCCTTTGATGACTTCGACAAATTGTGCTTCGTCGGCGGTCACTGGGAGTGTTTTGCCTTCAGCAAGGTTTTTCATGGCATGACCATGTAATTCGAGCAGTTCGGCTTCTTTACTAGTGAAGTCGCCACTGCGCTTAAAACCTTTGGGGAAATTAGTATCGTCGTAAAAGCGTTTGTGAGATACAAAACTGGCAGCTGAGCCGTTCAGCGTCTCAGAACCCCTGTTAGCGTTTGAAAAAGACTGTTCAGACATGGCTGTTACCTTCTAGATTTTGGTATACAAAGATTTGCAAGTGGAGTATTGGCTAGTATTATTGATTTATAAATCAAAAAAATTTGCCTATGTTGGTCAAGAATTTTTATGGATACCGATTTACTAAAGACCTTTCTGGAAGTCTCTCGTACCCGCCATTTTGGTAAGGCGGCGGAAAACCTCTACCTTACCCGTAGTGCGGTAAGTTTTAGAGTTAAACAGCTTGAGAGCATTCTTGGTGTTGCCTTGTTTGAGCGCCAACGAAATAATATTCAGCCGACCCCTGCTGGGGAACGGATGTTGGGCCATGCGGAAGCGGTATTGACAGCATGGGAGCGCGCCAAGCAGGATGTTTCGCTTAGTCAGTTACAATCGACTCAATTAGCGATTGGTGCGGGTCCCAATATTTGGGATGCCTATTTACAGCGGTATTTACAGCATCTGCATGTGGGACTTCCTGGGGTTGCATTGCGGACCGAGGTTTTGCCACTCACCGTAATGACACGGCAATTGATGGACCGCACCCTTGATTTAGCGATTTCTTTTGATCCACCCAAACTTGACCAATTTGAATTAATCCAATTAGGCCAAATCAATTTGCTGCTGGTATCTAAATCCCGGGATGTGGCCGTTAATGAGGTGCAAGCTGGACAATATGTCAAAGTCGATTGGGGGACGGCCTTTAATATTATTCATGCGCAGGAATATGCGGCTTTACCTGTGCCAACTTTACATACTAGTTCGGCTCGAATCGCCTTAGATTTTATCTTAAATAACGGCGGCTGCGCATTTTTACCCGAGCATTTGGTGCAGCCTTTGCTTCAAAGAGGCGAACTGAATTTGGTCGCGGGGGCGAGTGCGATTTCACGCAGTGTGTATGTCGCCTATTGGGCTGAAAATGACAGACTAGAGCAAATTAAGCAGGCGATAAGTTTTTTAGCGGATAAGCTCGTAATTGAAGATAACTAAATTTGTTGAGTTGGATAAAAAACGCCTTTGGGATAATTCCTAAAGGCGTTTTTTATCAGCGAATTTAATGACCTAAATCAGTGTTAATGCGCACAAAGGATTATATCAAGCGCGGTAATAACACCACGAGCCAAGTGATCCCGCAGAGCGCTAAACTCATGAACACCGCAGCAGAGGCGATATCCTTTGCTTGACCACTCAGGGGATGGATCTCACTGCCAACACGGTCAACAACTGCTTCAATAGCAGAATTTAATAGCTCTACAATTAACACGATAAACAGCGTTAAGATCAACATTAAGCGTTCCATGGTGCTGATATCGACCAATAGGGCGATGGGGAGCATCACCACCGCAAGCATCAATTCTTGTCTAAACGCAGCTTCATGGACCCACGCCGCTTTTAAGCCCTTCATTGAAAATCCCGTCGCTCTAAAGATGCGTTTTATACCGTGGTTATTTGCTGGTTTCATAATTATTCCATCGACTTGGGCGGTTGTTCGTGAGCATTTTCGTTCAAACTGAATGCGACTTGTCTGCCGGCTTTTGAACGAGCTTAAAAATGAGGCCGCAGTATAGCCCGATAATTTATGTGTATAAATAGTTAACTATACAAATTGCTCGCTCTGATAGGGGGATCATATTGCGGCCGGATTAGCGGCAGTCAAGGCTAAATACTAAGCTTGCAGTGGGATGACTTACAGAGAGACAAAGGAATGACTCTGACAATTCGCGTACTTTTTTTAAGAAATGCACTTGCCAAGTGCTTTGGGCTTCTCATTGGTCTTTGCAGCTTATTTATTGCGGTTAGCTATGCAAGTCCTGCACCGAATATTCAATTAGCAACGGAATATGCACTCGACGATCATACTCAAATCGGCACGTTTCTGGTCAGTGAAAAACTTGATGGTGTGCGTGGTTACTGGGATGGGCAACGTTTGTTTACCCGTCAGGGGAATCCCATTCTGGCCCCAAGTTGGTTTACCGCCGAGTTTCCCACTATCGCAATGGAAGGTGAGTTATGGCTCGGGCGAGGGCAGTTTGAGGCGATTTCAGGATTAATACGTCAAAAATCGCCAAAGGATACGGACTGGCAAAAGGTACGCTTTATGGTATTTGATTTACCGACAACCAAGGGGAGCTTTGAAGACCGTTATCTGCAAATGCAAACTCTGATCGTGGGAAAATCGGCTTATCTTCAAGTTATTGAGCAATTTAGTGTCGACAGTGTCGAGGCCCTCTATGACACTTTAAATACCTTAGTTGCCCTTGGCGCTGAAGGATTAATTTTACATCGTCGCACTGCGGTATATACGCCGGGACGTAATCCTAATGTAATGAAGTTAAAGCCCTATTTAGATGCTGAAGCGACGGTGATTGGTTATGTTGCTGGCAAAGGGCAATTTGCTGGGAAAATGGGTGCCTTAAGAGTGCAAACACCAGAGGGGCGAATTTTTAGTATTGGCACAGGTTTTAACCTTGCAGAGCGTCAGCATCCCCCAGCTATCGGTACACTTATCACTTACAGGTATCTAGGGTTAACGGTGAATGGTTTGCCGCGATTTGCTAGTTATTTACGGATCAGGACAGACATTGTGCCTGAGGATAAAGAAGTTAAAGAATAAGTTGCGAAATTGTTGGATATTGATAAAAATCGAACGCTATCAATAAGGGTTTTGCCGAGTATCATACTGATTATTAATAGGCAATAACACCAAGGAGTAGGTTTTGGTTGATATTCAATTTAGTGAACATTCTTTGAAGCAACGCTTGGCTAAAATCTTAACGGTTCCCAAATGGACTAAGCAGCCCATTGTCACCGCTAAAGCGTTTTTGCAAAGTTTAACCATTGCCCAGCGCTGTTATCTATTAGCATTAATTGCATTATTGCTATTTCAGTCAGATATTTGGCTGGCCGCTATTATCACTGCGGTTGCGTTAATCATTGAGTTTTGGCCAAAATTTGCAATGGCGTGGCATTCCTTGGCTGGAAAAGCCATTTTCCTACTCTTTTATGCTGTTATTGCCAACTTTGCCTTGGCCGCCAGTGGTAGTGTGGTTAATGAAATCACAGGTGTTTCAGCTTCACATTTGTCTTACACGCACAACTTTGCCATTTTGCTGTATTTACCTATTTGGTTCGTGTGTATTTCTATTCTCGCGTTACTGCTTCTGCAAATTGTGATCCCTTGTTATTTATTGTTCCATATCGGTTTACGGATTTTAGGGTTAGAGGCCAACCAACAGGACAATAAAAAACGCTTTGTGGTAACAACGGCATTTTTACGTATGGTGTTATCTGTGGTGTTATTAATGAATCTTGTTGCCATCTCCGATGGTGAAACTTTATTGGAGAACGTTGCGAACAAAATACAAAAAAATGAAAAAGTGAGTCTTGCAAACACTGTTGTTGAAGTCAAAATAACCGAAAAAGCCCAGACTGAAGCAGAGAAAGCGGCTAATGATCTCACCATGCAATCTGCTGATGGCACTATCGAATCCTTAAGAACTTTTGGGCACACATACTACAAGGGGATCCGAGAATTAATCGCGTTATTTGCCTATAAGTTTGAGGCCGATGGCCGTAGTCGTTGTGAAAAATTAGCCAATTCTGTGGTGGTTGAGTTAAACGATTACGAAATACTGGAAATCACCGAGTCTGCTAACGAGAAATACGGTTATCATTTTGAAGTGAAAAAATGTATTTCTCCCGCCTTTGGGCAAATCGCATATCCCCCTAAATAGCGCTGCCAGAGGATGCTAAGTTGTTAGAAGATAAAGCGTTAAAAGCAAAAAATATAAGACGAATTTTAATGGTCTGTATGGGGAATATTTGTCGTTCGCCCACGGCAGAGGCCGTTTGCCGTGCAAAAATTCGTGAACGTCGCCTCAATATTGAAGTCGATTCTGCTGGCACCATTGGTTATCACCAAGGAGATAAGCCTGACAATCGCGCCATGGCTGCGGGTATAAAACGCGGGTTAAGTTTCGATGGTATGCGCGCAAGACAAATTGTTGATGCCGATTTTGAGTATTTTGATCTTATTTTAGCAGCCGATAATCGTAATTTAGTGGATTTACGTAGTCGTTGTCCGCTTGAGTATCAATACAAACTTCAGCTAGTGTTGTCATACGGAAATAGTGAAATTGATGAGGTTCCCGATCCCTATTATGGCGGTACTCAAGGATTTGAATTAGTCCTCGATTTGCTAGAACAGAGTATCGATAGCTTGTTAGATCAATTAGCAGGAAAAACGAATGACACAGATTAATGATTAAGGCGGAGTAGGTGCCTTAGAACCTCGATGAGTCAAAGTATCAACCCCTGCTTACCTATGCAATAGAACGTAAAATCATTGGATTAATTTCATTAAGCGTTAACTAAGCTTATTTCGGGATACTAAATCTATCTCAAACAGTTCTTACCGCTATAACCTTAAAACGTCAACATGCCCTAGTCGTCAGATAAGCTCAATCGATATTAATTGCTTAACTCTTGCGAGATTTTGACTAGACTCAAAGCTCAGGTAAGTGAGTTTGTTACAGGTAAGTTTGGGGAGATTGCTATGGATTCAATCAAAATACGCGACCATATGGACCGTCAGCCTGTGTTGCTCAGTGCAAATATGTCACTGGCTACTGCGGTTGAGAAACTGTTAGATAATAACAAGATGGGTGCAGCTGTCGTGGATGACAGTGGTAATTTAGTGGGTTTTTTATCCCAGCAAGACTGCTTAGCTGTCATGTTAAAGAGCAGCTATCACTGTGACTTAACCTCAGTGGTGAAGGATTGTATGCGCACTGAAGTCCTGTATGTCGGTCCTGATGAGAGTATTTTACAACTCGCGGAGCAGATGCTGGGCGCTAAACCAAAGACCTATCCGGTGGTGGATAATGGCAAAGTCATCGGCACAATCAATCGCACCAATGTGTTGAAGGCGATGAATGTGTACATGCAGCAATGTTATCTTGCACCCGCTTAAGCCGTTATTTGGGGGGCTAATTTCCCGTGGTTTACGGTGTGTTTTGAACAATTAGCCATACCAATAAACCAGGTTCCTTGCTAGGATCGCCTTTTTCGATGCTAGCAATGGAATTTGGTTTTGAACTCTGACAAACATCCGCTATCGAGCGCTTTTCTACAGCAGTGCTTTCAAAGTGATGCCTCGCGGATCCGCCGCCGTTTATTTAAGCTCCATAAAGAAGCCGATTCTGACAAAAAAACACAAGAATTAGCCAAACTTGCTGAGCAGGCGCAAGCAGCGTTCGAGAAAGTAGAGCAGCGCCTGAAGGCTCGCCCTAAGATCAATTATCCTGACAATCTGCCCGTCAGTGGCATGCGCGAAGACATCGCCAAAGCCATTAGTGAAAACCAAGTGGTGATCATTGCGGGTGAAACTGGCTCGGGTAAAACCACGCAGTTACCTAAAATCTGTTTAGAACTGGGCTTAGGCAGCCGTGGTTTTATTGGTCATACCCAGCCGCGGAGGTTGGCAGCGCGCAGTGTCGCGTCAAGAGTGGCTGAAGAATTACAAAGCCCGCTCGGCGAAGTCGTGGGCTTTAAGGTGCGTTTTGCCGATGCGCTTAAGAGTGAATCCTATATCAAACTGATGACCGACGGGATTTTACTGGCGGAGCTGACTTCAGATCGTTATTTAGATCAATACGATACTATCATTATCGACGAGGCGCATGAACGTAGCCTCAACATCGATTTTATCTTGGGTTACCTCAAGCAAATTCTGAAAAAACGCCCCGATCTTAAGATCATCATCACTTCGGCGACCATTGATGTTGAGCGTTTTTCTAAGCATTTCAATAATGCGCCGATTATTGAGGTGTCAGGGCGTACCTATCCGGTCGAAACCCGTTATCGCCCATTGTTACAAGATACTGAGGCCGATCTCGACCAAATTGAAGGGATTTTTGCCGCCGTTGATGAGCTGGTTGCCGAAGGCTTAGGCGATATTTTGATCTTTATGAACGGTGAGCGTGAAATTCGCGATACCGCAGAGCAGCTAAATCGGCGTAATTACCGCGATACTGAGATTTTACCGCTCTACGCGCGCCTCTCCTACGGCGAGCAATCCAAGGTCTTTAGCAGCCATACAGGGCGTCGTATTGTGCTTGCGACTAACGTAGCGGAAACCTCGCTGACTGTGCCGGGTATTCGTTATGTGATTGACCCAGGAACAGCACGCATCAGCCGTTACAGTTATCGCACTAAAGTACAGCGTTTGCCGATCGAGCCGATTTCACAGGCGAGTGCCAATCAGCGCCAAGGCCGCTGCGGCCGTGTTGGTCCGGGGATTTGTATCCGTTTATACGATGAGGCGGATTTTAACAGTCGTCCCGCGTTTACCGATCCCGAAATCCTACGTACAAACTTAGC
Organism: Shewanella sp. POL2; assembly: GCF_000282755.1. Classification (NCBI taxonomy): domain Bacteria; kingdom Pseudomonadati; phylum Pseudomonadota; class Gammaproteobacteria; order Alteromonadales; family Shewanellaceae; genus Shewanella; species Shewanella sp. POL2. Next base: position 3,650 of record NZ_AKZL01000100.1, on the reverse strand, counting down.
CTCGGTGATTTTGCAGATGCTCGCCATCGGCCTTGGCGATATTGCGGCGTTCCCCTTTATTGAGCCACCCGATCCGCGCCATATTCGCGATGGCTTCTTACTGCTTGAGGAATTACAGGCGGTTAAGCAGCAGAAGGGTAATATAGTGTTGACGCCGCTGGGGCGGCAGTTATCGCAAATCCCCGTCGATCCACGTTTAGCGCGTATGGTGGTCGAAAGCCACCAACTTGGTTGCTTAAATGAGGTGTTAGTGATCGCCTCAGGGCTGTCTATTCAAGATCCCCGTGAGCGGCCCATGGATAAAAAGCAGGCGTCCGATGAAGCCCATCGCCGCTTTGCCGATCCCCAGTCTGATTTTGTCAGTTGGGTAAACTTATGGCAGCACTTAAAAGAGCAACAAAAGGAATTATCCGCCAGTCAGTTCCGTAAAAAGTGCCGCGACGAGTACTTAGCCTACCTGCGGGTGCGTGAATGGCAGGATTTATATACTCAGTTAAAACAAGCGGTTCACGATTTAAAGTGGCGCTTAAACGAGACGCCTGCCAACTACGATGCGCTGCACCGTGCGCTGTTATCGGGTCTGCTCAGCCATATTGGCTTTAAGGACAATAACAACGAATACTTAGGCGCGCGCAATCGTAAGTTTTTTGTGTTCCCAGGTTCACCGCTGGCGAAAAAAGGCCCTAAATGGATCATGGCGGCGGAGCTAATGGAAACCTCTAAGCTGTTTGCTCGCTGCTGCGCCAAAATTGAGCCAGAGTGGCTCGAGCCGTTAGCGGCGCATCTGATTAAAAAGAATCACCTAGAGCCGCATTTTGAGGCGAAACAGGGCAGTGTGATCGCCTTTGAGAATCAAGTGCTTTACGGTTTGACCGTAGTACATCGTCGCCGCGTGCAATACGGGCCGATTAATCCTGTTGAAGCGCGGGAAATCTTTATCCGTAGCGCGCTTGCCGAAGGGCAATTACAAACCAAAGAAGCCTTCTTTATCGCTAACCAAAAGTTATTGGAGGATGTCGAAGCGCTCGAGCACAAGTCCCGTCGCCGCGATATTTTGGTCGATGAACAAGTGTTGATGGACTTTTACGAGCCGCGCATTCCCGAAGGCATCTATAACGCGCCTAAGTTCTTTAGCTGGTGGAAGGAAGCGCGCCGAACTCAGCCCGATTTACTCGATTTTAATAAGTCGCTATTGATGCAGCGCAGTGCCGATCATATCTCGGCGCTCGATTTCCCCGATACTTGGCACAAGGGCAATATTCGTTTGCAACTGAGTTATCACTTTGATCCTGCGGCGAGTGATGATGGCGTCTCTGTGCATATTCCAGTGGCGCTACTCAATCAAATCGATGATACGGATTTCGATTGGCTCGTGGCGGGGATGCGTGAGGAGAAATGTGTTGCCCTGATTAAGTCTTTACCTAAGGGACTAAGACGTAACTTTGTCCCAGCGCCCGATTATGCCCGAGCCTGCGTGCAGGCGATGCAGCCCTTTAGCGCCAGTTTACTCGACGCCATGTGCAAACAGCTGCTGCGTATGAGTGGCACGCGCGTCAATCCTGAAGATTTTGATGTTTCGCAGATGCCAGTGCATTTGCTGATGAACTTTAAGATTGAGGATGACAAGGGCAAGTTAGTGGCACAGGGGCGGGTGCTCGATACCTTAAAGGCCGAGTTACAGGGTGTGGTCGCTAAGGCGATTCGTCAGGTGGCGGATAAGGGGATTGAAAAGGAAGCACTCACCGAGTGGTCCTTTGGCGACTTACCTAAGCAATTTGAGCAGCGTAAGGGCAACTATCAAGTGCGGGCATTCCCCGCATTGATTGATAATAAAGATTCAGTTGCCATCAAATTATTTGATGATGAATTTGAGGCAGAGGCGGCGCATCGTCAAGGTCTACGTCGCTTGTTATTACTCAACATTCCATCGCCGGTAAAACACCTGCAACAGGCGCTGCCCAACAAGGCCAAACTGGCGATGTATTTCAATCCATTTGGCCAAGTGCAAATTTTAATTGATGATATTATTGCCGCAGCCGTGCAGCAGTTGCTTGATGAAAAGGCGCTGGATGTGCGCGATGCAGCGCAGTTTGATGCGGCCAAGGATTGGGTGCGCCAAGAGCTGAATCCAACGGCTGAGCAAATCGCCCTAAAAGTGGAGCAGATTTTGACGCTCTATCAAGGTATTAAAAAGCGGACTAAGGGTAAAATCAGCTTAGATATCGCTTTTGCGATGAGTGATATTCAAAGCCAATTGGACCAATTAGTTTTTAAGGGATTCGTCGAAGCCTGCGGTTGGAAGCGTTTAGCCGATGTGGCGCGTTACTTAAAGGCGATTGAAATCCGCATCGATAAATTACCTGTAGACCCGACCCGTGACCGCTTGCATATGCAGAGTATCACTAAGGTGCAGGAGGCCTTAGCGGCGCAACTTGCCAAGGTGCCGCGCTCACAGCCCGTACCTGCGGCACTGATTGAAGCCCGTTGGATGATTGAAGAGTACCGGGTGTCATGCTTTGCCCAAGCGCTAGGAACAGCTTATCCCATCTCGGAAAAGCGTATCTTAAACCATATCCTGCTGAGTTAATGATGTTGATGCATAACTGACTGAAACTGTAGATTCAGTCAGTTATGCATAATGCATCATCTTTAGCATTAACAGCCGAACCTTAGGGTTCGGCTTTTTTATTGCTCACTTTCACCTAACTATAATTAGCCGCGATCAGCATGTTGTTGCAGGCGTGATTGTTTGCTATGGGCTATCACAGGCTAACCTCAAAGGGCAAAGTAGGTAGCGAATGAATGGCCCCTAATGGCTTTTAATTGATAAACAGTTAGCGAATACAGCAGGGACTTTGGCTATATCTTGAGCGAGTTAACGATTTGACGAAGATGTTAAGCCAATTTCGCTGCAGATAATCGGTAATTTGCGCCTTCCTTTACCATCCCCTAATACTCCTTAAGGTATATTTTGTTTAAATCTTGTGCGGTTTAGTTGCCTAACGCCTATCTCTTTTCCATGCTTTAGCAATTAGTTAATAAAAAACATAACTAATCAACCTGTTTACAATCTGAAAAAACGCTCAAAAACCATGATCTAATTAAATCTATCGCCAAATTGATGATCTGGATCAAGCATCAAAGGGTTTACCGATTTTGAGGTATACAGTTTGTTAACACCTTAACGCTATGATCAGTTGGTGGATCAAAGATGCAATAGAGATACCTATAAATCCTGTAGTGATCAGAGTAATCCATCACAGGAACGAACCTCTTGGAGGACGCATGAGTGCTAACAGCGCAGCAGAAAAATCCTTAGAACTGAAAATTTTTATCTTTTTAACCGTATTTCTCGCCCCCCTCTTATCCGTGTTGTTGGTGAGTGGATTGGGATTTGCCATATGGTTTAGCCAAATCTTCACCGGCCCACCGGGGGCTGGTTGAGTCAATACAAAATAATAACAACAGAATTAAAGCGGAGTGTCGGATGAGCAAAGAGCTGCATATCACAAGTCTCGTGGTGCAAGTCATGCCAAATAAGATGGCGGATGTTAGGCAACACATTATGGCGATTGAGAATGCCGAACTCTCTGTCAATAACGAAGTAAAACTCGTCGTTGTACTTGAAGGTAACTCCCAACGTAGCCTTG
>NZ_AKZL01000099.1:0-15549 GCF_000282755.1 Shewanella sp. POL2 | reverse complement strand
GCTAGGGTTTAGCCGTTTGGCCAAACCCTATTATTAAAAACGACGGCTTAAGCCGTGGTTTTGCTCAAATGCCGCAGCAATGTTGCCAACGTTGGCGCAACAGTTTGATGGGATGGATAGCACAAACCAATACGGCGAAACATCCGAGGCCCATCGAATTTAATCTGTTTAAGCCGAGGCTCGTCTTCGATTAATCCATCGGGGAGAAAACTCACCCCAAATCCCGCCAGAACCAGCGACATCACTAAAGACTTAGATTCCGCCTTCGCCACCAAATTGAGCGACAAATTGCTGCAGGCGAGTAAGCCTATGGTTTGCTGGTGCGCCTCGCAGGGTGGGCACTCAATAAAGTCATACTGGCTTAATTCTTCGGGGCGAATACTGCTGAGCTGCGCAAGCCTATGCTCACTCGGCACACACAGCACATAGTCCTCCTCCCATAACGGAAAAAACACTTCATCCTCATGGCGTAAACTGTCTAAGGTTAACCTGCAATCCGCAGGGCTTTGATAATCCACCAGCTCTAAATCTAAATGGCTAATCGCCTGATTGATTTGAGTTAATAACCCTGCAAGACGACGCTGACTCAGATCGGGCATCACGGCTAAGCGCAACTTTTGTCGACTCGCTTTTGCCATAAATAGAGCGGGTAATTTACTGGCCTCCTCCACCAACTTAACCGCCAGCGGATACAGATAATGGGCACTATCCAAAGCTTTTACGCCCTTTTTACTGCGCTCGAATAAGGCGCCGCCAAGCTCTTCCTCTAACTGTTTAAGCCCAGCAGAGAGCGAGGGCTGGCTGACATAACAACGTGTTGCCGCCGCGGTAATATTGTTTTCTTCATAAATTGCGATAAAAAACCTTAATAGGCGTAAATCAACCATTTGCCGTCACCTTATCTTCTCAGCATGCTGTCATAGGTAAAGCCTATCATATTCAGTGGAAATAAGTATTTTTCAGTCCAAAAACCGCCACTTATACTGACGTCAAAGTTAGAGATTCATCAATCAACCCCATTTAACGCTTACAAAGATAGGAATGACAAATGACAAATACTACTCAGCCCCTCGTTGTGATCACTGGCGCCTCATCGGGCATAGGAGCCGCCATCGCCAAACAATTTAGCGCCGCAGGACACCCACTCTTACTGTTAGCGCGCCGAGTCAAGGCAATGCAAGCTCTTGCTTTACCAAACAGTTTATCCATCAGCGTTGATGTAACCGATGCAGACGCTATCAAGGCCGCCATTAACCAAGCGGAAGCACAATTTGGCCCTGCCGGTTGCCTTATCAATAACGCGGGCGTCATGTTGCTTGGGCAAATCGATACCCAAAATCCCAACGAGTGGAGCCGCATGCTCAATATCAATGTGATGGGCGTGCTCAATGGTATCCATGCGGTTTTAGCCGGAATGAAGGCGCGCAAAACCGGCACCATTATCAATATCAGCTCAGTGGCGGGACGTAAGACCTTCCCCAACCATGCGGCTTATTGCGCGACAAAATTTGCCGTGCATGCCTTAACCGAAAACATCCGCGAAGAAGTCGCAATGGACGATGTACGCCTAATCACCATTGCGCCAGGAGCGGTCGAGACAGAACTATTAAGCCACACCACGGATGATGCTATCAAAGCTGGCTACCAAGATTGGAAAGTACAAATGGGCGGTGTGATCGCCCCGGAAAACGTTGCCGCAGCAGCATTATTTGCTTGGCAACAACCGCAAAATGTCTGTGTGCGTGAGATAGTGTTAGCGCCAACACGCCAGCAACCTTAAGCAACGTGCTTGGCACGACCTCGCTATAGTCATGGGTAAAACGCAGTGTGCGAGTGCCACTGCGTTTAAAAATATAAAAATCGACCGAGTGTGCTCAACGCCTAGCGGCAAAAACCTCCCCCTCCACACAGCAAAAATGGAGCTAAATCATTCCGAACGACTACTTTAGCGATCGCAAATTTTACAAAGTGTTAACTCGATCACTATCCATTTTCAGACCTTTACAACCTTAAACCTACCCTACTACACAACATACTAATTTAGCTGCAAAAACAACCTGTTGTTTTTGCAGATGTAAATATCTGTCAAAGTCACGCCCTCATCAGTCAATTAGATTTTTATCAATGAAATTTTTATCAATTAGATTTTTTTAATGGAGGTGATATACCTCAAATAAACATCCCATCACCTTTGATAAATTTATTCACAAGGTGGAAGCAATAGACACATTCCACCAACAAAGTCATGTGAATGACAATTAAGAAAGGATGAGATGATGAAAACTTCAACTAAGATCGCAATCGCCGTCGCACTAATTAGCAGCTTAGGCCTTCAAGCCTATGCCGCCGAAGGGGGTAATCCTAAAAAGGGGAAGCACCTTTATAAAAAAGAATGTAAAGCCTGCCATAGCCAAGGTGGTGAAGGTGGCGAGCTAACCCCAATGAGCAAAACCATGAGCCAATGGGATCGTTTTTTCGACAAAGATAAACACAAACTCAAACCAGAGGTATTCAACGGCCTCACCGAGCAAGATCTCAAAGATATACAGCAATTCCTGTATGACCATGCCGCCGACTCGGAGCAACCGCAAACCTGCGGTTAATTGCTGCTAAGCCTAAATCAAAGGGATAACCGCAGGCCTGCAACTGCAAGTTAACCCATTGAAATAAAATCCAAGCCCAATAAGAGAAAAATGGGGAGCACACCTCAGGGCCTCCTGTTGGGTAAATTTGGCACAGAGCCTTGAGCCAGTGCCAGCGGAACACTCAGGGAGAAACCCTATGCGTACACGTACACTCATTTCGATATTGGTTGCTAATGCGCTGTTTATGTCCGGCCAAACCTTTGCCGCAGCGAACGAAACACCAGCCGACACCCAAAAAATGGCCGAGCTGAAACAACAACTGGTCGATATCACCGAACAGCTCGATGAACTCAATAGCCGCGTCGATAAAACCGAACGCCACACATCGTTAGACCGCCTTGAAATCACCGGAGATTTTAGAACCAAGGCCCACTCACTGCATTACCGCGATGTTGTTTGGAACCCCGCCATTAAGGTGGACTTTAATGACTTTGGCGCCAAGGCCATGTCCGGCGCCTTTGGGATGCCAAACGATCCTAACTCACCACTCGGCCAGATGATGCAAGCCAATCCAGATCTGGCCGCCGCCTTTCAAAATGGCATGTTACAGGGTGTGATGCCCTATGTACTGGCGCAGCAACATATCCAAGATATTGATAACGATATCTTTTATACCACTCGCCTGCGGTTAAATCTTAAAGCCAAGGTATGGGATAACGTCAGCTTTGCCGGTCGTCTGAGCATGTACAAAAACTGGGGCGACTCCACCGGCGTACAAGTGTTCGACTCTTGGCGCTCATTCACAATGGATGGCACCAGCAGCGGTAACACCAGCGGTGACTGGCTGCGGGTCGAGCGCGCCTATTTCGACTGGAAAAACATCAACGGCTCCGAGTTTTACCTCTCCATAGGCCGCCGCCCATCCACCTATGGCCCACCAAGCCACTACCGTGAAAACGAACTGCGTGGCGGCACGCCTTCAGGCCATTTAGTTAACTTTAACTTCGACGGTGCCACCTTAGGCTACAACCTAGGGGAAATCACTGGAATTGAAGGACAAGTGGTTCGCTTCTGTTATGGCCAAGGCTTTGAATCCCAATGGGGTAATGGCGAAATGTTTGGCGATATCGTTACCAAAGATACTCACCTCGGCGGCTTTAATATCGATGCCATTAACGATGGTACTAACTTCCTGCAATTTACCCTGTTTGGTGCCAAGGACGTCAACGATGGCTTTAAAGGCACAATGGCCTTCCCGACCCAACTGGCGGGGATTTTTGCTCCCACCATGTACCAGGATATGCAAAAGTTTGACAACTTTAACTTTGTCACCCGAGTGCAACCTAGCGGCGTCATTGGTGATATGTACCTTGGCGGCATTGGCTTTGCACGGGAAGAAGCTAACGATATCAAATGGTTTGCATCACTAGGCTGGACGCGCGCAGAGCCAAATGGCAATGCCGGCATGTTCGGCGGCATGTTATCCGATGCGGTGTTTGAAGCGGAACTCAACAGCACAGGGACCGAAATCATCATGGTGCCGAAAACCAGCGATGATACTGAGACCAAAGATGGTTATGGCATTTATGTGGGTATTCAAATCCCCGCGCCCTACGGCAAGTTTGGCTTGGAATATAACTATGGTTCCGAATACTGGACGCCCTTCACTCAAGCTCAAGATGACCCTATTGGCAGCAAGTTAGCCACCCGTGGCCACGTTGGCGAAGCCTATTACATCTTTGATATCAATCCCAAGATGTTTATCAAACTGGCCGGACTCTACTACGACTACGAATACACAGGTAGCGGCACGCCTGTAGGCGCACCACAAAAAATCGATGACGTGTTAGCGGGCTCAGCCTACTCAATGCTGCCTGTGGTCGATAAGGCCTTCGATGTAAACGCCTCACTGACTATCAACTTCTAACCTAGACGCCATTCAGCCCTCGGTATCGCCGAGGGCAGGAGTACAGAATGAAAAAACTCATTGTTATTGCCTTAGCGGGTATGGCGTTGCAAGCGCAGGCTGCCAATCCCCATAAAGACGTCCTTAAAGGCCCCTTCGCCACAGGTTCTGAAGTCACGACTCAGTGTTTAACCTGCCACGAAGAACAAGCCACAGACATGATGAAAACCTCCCACTGGACATGGGAATTAGAACAAAAGCTCCCCGATAGAACCGTATTACGCGGTAAGAAAAACAGTATCAATAACTTCTGTGTGTCAATTTCCAGCAACGAGCCTCGCTGCACTAGCTGTCACGCAGGCTATGGCTGGAAGGACAACACTTTTGACTTTAAAGACAAAACTAAAGTGGACTGTCTTGTCTGCCACGACACCACAGGCACCTATGTGAAAGACCCCGCTGGTGCAGGCGAGCCTATGGCGAAACTCGATCTGGCGAAGATCGCGCAAAACGTCGGTGAACCCGTGCGGGATAACTGCGGTAGCTGCCATTTCTATGGTGGCGGTGGTGATGCGGTCAAGCACGGGGATCTCGACTCTTCTATGGCCTATCCCGATAAAGCCACCGATGTACACATGGACAGCGACGGTAATAACTTCCAATGCCAAAACTGCCATACCACTGAAAAACATCAAATCTCGGGTAATGCTATGGGCGTCTCCCCAGGCGGCATCGACCACATTGGTTGTGAAAACTGCCACGAGAGCGCGCCGCACAGCAACAAAAAGCTTAATACCCATACCGCAACCGTGGCCTGCCAAACCTGCCATATTCCATTCTTCGCTAAGAATGAGCCCACCAAGATGCACTGGGATTGGTCAACTGCGGGCGATGATAAACCTGAGACCGTAGATCAATACGGCAAACACACCTATCAGAAGAAAAAGGGTGACTTTGTGTGGGAAAAAATGGTCAAGCCACAGTACGCTTGGTACAACGGCACGGCTAACGCTTATATGGCGGGGGACAAGATGGACCCGAAAGTCGTTACTAAACTGACCTACCCTATGGGCGATATTAACGATGCTAAAGCCAAGATTTATCCCTTTAAAGTACATACAGGTAAGCAGATTTACGACAAAAAACTCAATATCTTTATCACCCCAAAAACCTACGGCAAAGGCGGATATTGGAGCGAGTTTGATTGGAATTTAGCGGCGAAACTGGGCATGGAGGTTAACACCACCATGATTGAAAAAGGCATCAAATACAGTGGTGAATATGACTTTGCCGCCACCGAAATGTGGTGGCGGATCAACCACATGGTCTCACCAAAAGAACAAGCGCTTAATTGTAATGATTGCCACAACAAAGGCACTCGCCTCGATTGGCAAGCCTTGGGCTATCAAGGTGACCCGATGAAAAACAAACAAGGCCCTAAACACAAACAACAATAATCGTACTGACTCGCTGAAAGCCTATCCGAGGCTAAAGCGATTATCGCTCCCCTGCAACCTTCGAGAGCTGATGCCGTTGGCTAAGCTCTCTTTTTACCTCACTACCTCGCCTTAATTCGAGTTAATAGATGAGTAAATGCAACCAACAAATTCGTGACTTGCCTGAGTGAGTATGATGTCACCACCGCCTGACTTACATTTTATCTCGCCCTACGACTTTCAAGACCGTTTAATCCTAGAGTGTTACGACATACGGCTAGATGAATTGGTTATCTTTATAAATTGCGGTCAGTGGACAAAACTAGAGTCAAAGGTTTTCTGTTTAAAGAGACGTTCTCATTCAGCGGTAGAAGTCACAATAGTGTCTAAACGAGGCATTTCCAGTCGTTGTCGAGTTGATTAAGTCATATACCTTTGAAATTGAGTTGCAAGCCTCTTCTAATCTAGCGCGATAACGCTCTATTAGCGATGATGCAATCCCCGCCTTTTGCTAGCACCAATCCGAATGCAAACCCGACGAGAAAAATAATCGCCTACTTTATTTTGCACCATAACTTGTTCATCCCCCACTATCACTACAAACCATGATGAAACTGTCTAACATCACTGAAAACACCATGACAACAGCAAACACGAGAAAAACAAAACATTAACAATTATTCAAAATCAACATATTAAGACTAAGCTAAATAAGTAATAAAATTCACTTACTTGATGTTGTACACAACAAATTGTTAATGATAGTGTTAATTAGGATGTAGTTGCGGTTCTGATTTTCGTGATGAATGTAATGCTATATTAAGGTGTATGAAACATGATCGAGTCTTTACGTCTATTGGCACAGCACAAATCATTTTCCGAGCTTTTGCTTTCATCCACCCTGATTAATGTGCTGTCACTGGCATTACCATTCACCATGCTACAAATCTATGACCGGATTTTACCCAATGAAGCCTATGGTACTGCCAGTGTATTAGCAATTGGCGTTGGGATCGCCATACTACTAGAGCTGTTGTTGCGCTATACACGCAGTTGGTTGCTTGCTCTCAATGCTTCAAATTATGAACTGCAAACCACCACTCAATTTGTCGACCGACTAATGAAGGCGGATTACCATCACGTTGAGCAATTAGGATCAGGCAAAATACTCCAAGGTATCACCAGTATTGCAACCATGCGGGAGATTTACTCAGGGCAAGCTGCTGTTGCCTTAATGGATTTTCCATTTGTTATCATATTTTTAGCCTTAGTTGCCTATATTGGTGGGCCTTTAGTCTTTATCCCCATACTGGTTTGGGGGATAGCAGGTATTGGCGTGTGGCAAATAGGCAAAAAACTCTCCGTCGCCACCCGAGAACTCGCCATCAGCGATGATGAACGAACCCGTTTACTCATTTTAGTCTTATCAGGCTTAACGACTGCAAAGTCCCTAGCGTTAGAATCGCGAATTACTTATGCCTACAAAAAAATCAACTACCAAAGGTTAGCGCAGCAAAATGAGGTTGATTGGCTATCATCCAAGTTACAAGAATGGATCCAGGGGGCCTCGCAGGCCACCACACTGGCACTGGTGCTGATTGGCTGTTTTGAAGTCTTAAATGGCGATCTAACAACAGGGGGATTAGCGGCATGTTCAATCCTTGCAGGCAGAGCCGTAGCGCCCTTAAGTGCAATCGGCAGTTTAAAAGCAAAGTTTGTTACCGCTCAGTCTGCGATGCAGGATGTTAATGAAATCATAGCCTCGCCGCCAGAATCCTTGAATGGCACTCAGGTTTACCACCAAAAATTACCCTCAGGCCCTATTGAATTTGAACAGGTATCAGCACAACAAACAGGGGCAAAGCTTAAACACATTAACCTGACAATCCCCGCGGGTAGCCTTGTCACTGTCACGTCAAATCCACTCACACATGCCAGTTTACTATTAAGTACCGTGGGCGGTTATCATCAAGTATCTGAGGGGACGATCAAAATCGACTCTATCCCACTGACTGAACATGACCCGCTTGAGTATCGTCAATCTATTAGCTATGTGCCGCCATGGGCAACGTTATTTGCAGGATCGATTTTGGATAACCTGACTCTGTTTCGCCATGAGCGAGAAGCCTATGCCATGGTTCTCGCAGACAAACTGGGCTTATCTGCCACGATTGCGCAGTTACCTGCGGGTTATCAAACCTTAGTGGGTAATAATGACAACCAAATGCTCAATCAAGGGGCTATCAAACTCATCACCATTGTCAGAGCGCTTGCACAATCCCCTTCGATACTGTTACTCGACGAGCCTATGGTCTCCCTCGATGCAGACTCCCAGCAACGCCTACTCGCTTTGTTACTCGAACTCAAAAACCACATAACCCTCATTGTGGCCTCCTATTTTACGGAAATTACGGCGATCAGTGACTATCGTATCCATATTTCATCGCAAGGGGATGCAACTATGTCGTCAAATGGGGAACTTTAGCAATGCATAACCAAGCGCAGTCTGTCCCAAATTTAAAATCCCTATTAGTCACACTATTTAATCAACTAGGACTTAATGCCCAAGCTAAGAATATTGAACGCAGCGCGTTAGTCGATGATGCGAGTTACTTAGATGCGTATGTTTTATTCAAAAAACATCATGTTGTGGCCGACCTACGCTCTATTGATCCTGAAATGCTCAGCCATACAATCTATCCTTTCCTGCTCCTACCTGAAGAGGGAGAACCGCAGATAGGACGGCGCAACCATCATACCTTTGAGTATTTAGGTCCACACCAACAATGGCAGCCACTCACACTCCCTTCTGATGGAAAAGTTTTTATTATTAATAGCCTGCCATCTATCAATCAAAAAAGGAGTCGCTTTGCCAGCCAGTTTAAGCAGCAAAAAAAGTGGTTCAAACCCGTTTTTTTATTAAGCCTTATCTCCAGCTTAACCGGATTAGCGATACCGCTTTTTACAATGGCGGTATACGACAGAGTGATAGGAGGACAAGCCCCTGATATTTTGCCGGGGATCGCAATAGGTGCATTGCTTGCCTTAAGCATTTTTATTGCAAGCCGATTGCTGCGCGCCAAAGTGCTGGCCAGTGCAAGCAATAAATTAGCGCGAGATCTGTCAGCCGTATCCTTTAATCAACTCCTCAGTATGCCCTTGATGATGTTATCCCGAGTGGGACTATCGAATCATTTGGCACGACTTCGTAATGCCGAAAAGGTGAGAGGATTGCTGTCTGGCCCCAGCGGAGCCGGGCTGATTGATTTGCCCTTTACGATAGTGGCGCTAATTGCCATCACCGTTCTCAGTGGTTGGTTAGTATTAGTGCCACTTTGTATGCTCATTCTGTTTTACCTCGTCATGAAAGCCCTAAACCGTTTTACCCAAGCCGCCAGCCCAACCATCAGCAGTGACTACCAAAACAGCCTCAATGAACTAGCCAAGAATGTATTAGAGCTCAAAACCGCAGGGGAAACCGAAGGCTGGTACGCGGATTTTATCCGTCGCTGCCGCGAGCACTGCCGTCAACAGTTTATATATGCCAAACGTAATGGACTTAATGCGGCAGTTGCCCATGCTATGGGGCTAATGACAGCCTTAGTTACCGTGTTTTGTGGCATTTTTTTAGTGTTAAATCAAAGCATATCACCCGGCGCGTTAATCGCCTGTGGTATGTTAATTTGGCGCATTACAGGCCCTGCTCAATTAGCATTTTCTTCTATGCCTAAAATTAACATGATAACCAACACTATCACCCAGTTTGATCGTTTTATGGAAGTAACGACCGAATTTAATCAACTCCGACTCGATGGACCCAACTTAAATAAAGCGCCATCACTTAGCTTTAAACATGTCACCCTTCGCTACACTGCAGAAGCAGAGCCTGCACTCTCTGGCGTCACATTTGATGTAGAAGCAGGAGAGACCGTCGCCATCATCGGTCCGAATGGCAGTGGTAAAACGACCTTATTGCTGGCAGCTATAGGCGTGATTGATACACAGGCCGGCTTTGTGACTTTAGATGGCAAAAACCTGAAACAATTTGATCCCGAAGCTTTACGCCAATGGGCCGCATTCAGCCCAACCCACACCGAGTTACTGCCAGGATCGTTAGCAGACAACTTACGTTTGGCGAAACCCGATGCCACCGATGAGGAGTTATGCCAAGCCCTGTATGAGGCTGGAGGCGACGCTTTAAAAGAGGTGCTCGGTGGCGATTTACATCGCAGTTTATCCGCACAGGGGGCCAATATGTTTTCGGTGGTTGGTAGCGGCTATATCAGCCTGGCTCGAGCTCTGTTAAAAAAATCACCTTTGCTTGTCATGGATGAACCCATAGCCAATCGCAATCCTTTTGCGAAAAAAACCTTTATCGAAACCTTAACCAAGTTAAAGGGCAAAACGACGATTTTGTTTACTAGCCATGATCAAGAACTGATCCAGCACGCTGATAAGGTCGTTATCTTAAATAAAGGCACAGTGGTTTATGCCGGCCCTATTCCAAACAAACCCACAGCAAGCGATGAAACCCAATTAATGGCTAGTATGGAGATAACTCTCAATGAATGATCGTCAACTTAACCATCGTTCTTTGCCAGAACATGAGTTCACTCAAGCCATTGAAACACCAGCTGAAAAACGCATCGTCAAACAAATCACTTATTTTATTGCGGGTTCAGTGTTCGTTATGTTTGTTTGGTCACTGCTCACCGATATTGAAGAAATTGCCAAAGCGAAAGGCCAAGTTATCCCCCTTGGACATCAACAAGTGATTCAAAGTTTTTCTGGAGGAACCTTAGCCTCTATCTTGGTTTCTGAAGGAGATTTAGTGAAAAAAGGTGATGTTCTCGCCAACTTTATCGCTATTGATAGCCAAGCTGCCGCTGAAGAGCTGGAAAGTAAACAAGCTAATCTAGTGCTCAAAATTGAGCGTTACAGTGCTTTTATCGAGTCAAGAGAAGCCAACTTTGATGCCTATGTTGAAAGTCATCCCAATCTTGTGAAAGGACATATTAGTGATCTCGAACGGATGAATAATGAAAAACAAGCCATCATTCAATCTTCTCTCGCTGAAATCGCTAAATCTCAGGCTGAGCTAGCAAGTCTTGAGCAAGAAATTCCGCCACTGAAACATCAAATAAATTCGGCCCAACAAACCATCAATATGATGGAGTCCATCAAAGAATCGCAGGCAGTCTCTAAGCTCACGATGTTGGAATCTCAACAAAAATTAGATTCCTATATACGTGAGCTAAAAGGTATGGAAGGTAAACAGCAAGTATTGGCGCGGGATATTGAAAACCTTCAACGACAGTTGGAGCAAAAGGAAGCCACATTATTTAAAGAAGTGGGTGAAGCACGCACAGATGCACAAGCTGAATTATTGGGGATTACGGCACGTTTAAAATCCTCCGATTCGCAGGTGCAACAAAACACCATCACCTCCCCCGTTGATGGCATTATTCAATCGATTCCTAACACCTCATCAGGGAGTGTGATTCAACCTGGAGGCACCGTTGCGGTGATCGTTCCCACCACGCCAACAGCTCTCCTAGAGGCCAAACTGTCCCCTCGGGATATTGGCTTTGTCAGTGTTGGACAAAAAGCACGCATAAAAATTGATGCTTTTGATTACAGTCGCTACGGGGCACTCGATGGGATCGTCAAACGTATCTCCCCAAGCACAGATGCAGATGAAAAAGGCGGTGTCTTTTATAAAGTACAAATCTCGATTGATAAGCCCTACTTTGGCGAACGACCCGATAAGTTGGAACTGATCCCCGGTATGACAGGTGAAGCGGATATTATCACTGGGGATAAAACCGTCTTCCAATACCTGTGGAAACCCGTATTTACCAATGTGACAGAAGCCTTTGGTGAACGCTAGGAAGCACTAACTATGAGCCCAAAAAAACCATTAACGCTCTCAACCGCAAAACGTAAAAGTCGAATTTCAGCAAAACTCGCCAAAAAGTCTGAAATTGCCGCTAAAAAACTTGATAAAGATGTCGCCAAGCTCAAGGCGAAGGAATTTAGAGAGAGCGAAGTCAAAAACTCTGCAACCCCAGATATTGTGGCAACTCAGTCTTGGCGCTTAGCCACGCATGCTACAACGCAGCTTGCTAATACCGAACAATCGACAGAGCAAAAATCGAATTCGCAATCGACTACGGCAGATATTGATAACCGCCATTCAACTGTACAGACAGCGAGCACTGATCCAGAAAAAACCTTGCTAGAACAACAGCAGCAAGCAAATGCAGCTGAAACCCTCCCTAAGTTCCAAGATTATGGCTCGAGCGAATCAACCCATTTAGGGCAAGGACCGCATTTTGACGACACACAGCCTCCCCTTGTTACCCTCAGTCAACTCCCTGAAATTAGAGATATTAAGCAGCAGATTGAACCGACAGCATTAACGGTATCAATGGCGAGAACCACATTGACTCAAAGTGTGCGTCCTCCGATTATTAGCACTGAGCAACACCACACACCACTGAGCATTGACGAACAAGTCACCCATCAATCTATTAAAGAAGATGCCCCTGCGGCGAGCATCTCAGGCAAACTGAATGCCCATGGTGAAGCAATAACGTCACTCCAATGGACAGTCGCAGAACATCAAGGCCAATTTGGTCGCCTTGATATCGATCCAATCACTGGCGAGTGGCATTACCAACTCGATAACAATGCGCCTAACACTGATGCATTAGCCGAAGGTGAGCATCAAACCGAACAATTTACGGTTACTGTCAGCGGTCTCAATGGCGAACAAGTAAGCACTCTCATCATCATTGATGTCGAAGGCAGTAACGATCTGCCCCAAATTTTAGGATCGCACCTTGCTAGCATTAATGCGGCGGACTCCTTGCAGACAGTGATGGGGCAACTGCGCAGTGTCGATCCCGATCATAACGATGTAATCACTTGGGCTGTGCTTGATGGACAAGGTCAATATGGCCAACTAAGCATCAATCCACTCACGGGCCAATGGCAATACCAACTAAATAACCATGCAAACGCCACGCTTGCTCTATTCTCTGGCCAACAGGTGACGGAAACCTTTACCGTCACCGCAACCGATCAATCAGGCCATCCAGTAAGCCAACAAGTCAGTATTCAAATCAATGGCGCTGATGATGCCGCTATCATTCAAGGCGAGATGACAGGTTTAGTGACGGAAGATACTCAGACGATCAACGGTCAATTAACGGTATCAGGCCAATTAAGCATCCAAGATCCAGATAAGGATCAAGCGCATTTTTCGGCAGATTCATTACAAGGACAATTTGGCTATCTCACGATCGATGTAAACGGCCATTGGATCTACAATGCTGATAACACCCAAGCAACCATTCAAAGCCTTAGATCGGGTGAACATCTAACCGATACTTTTATCATCCACAGCGCCGATGGTACCGCGCAAAACATCACGGTCACGATTAACGGGACCGATGATAAGGCCGAAATATCAGGTACAACCTCGGCCTCACTCACTGAAGATAGTGACACATACCAAGGCATGCTTAGAGCTAATGGCAACCTTACCATTACAGATAACGACCACGGACCACACTTATTTACAGCGACCGAGCAATCTGGTCAGTTTGGCACCCTCACCATTGATGAATTAGGCCACTGGACCTACATCGCAGATAACTCGCAAACGGCAATTCAAGCACTCAAAACCGGAGAATCCATCACTGATACCCTTGTGGTACAAACCCAAGATGGCACACAGCAAACCATCTCCATCACTATTAATGGTACCGATGATCACTCTGTGATTAGGGGCACATCAGTAGTGAGAGTATTTGAAGACAAACGCCTTTCTCAAGGACGACTCCATACAGATGGTCAACTCTGGGTCAGCAATCCCGATACTGGGCGAGCAGGATTTGCAGCCGAACAGCGCCAAGGTCAATTCGGCCTATTATCTATCAATAGTGATGGCCATTGGACCTACATAGCAGACAACAACAATCCCAGCATACAAGCTCTCAAACATGGCGAATTCGTAACTGAAACCCTGTTTGTAAAAGCGTTGGATGGAACGAGCCAAAAGATCGAGATCCTGATCAAAGGCGCTGATGATAAAGCGATTATCGGTGGAACCGACACGGCAACGCTTATCGAGGATCAATCTGTCCAGCATGGGCAATTACAGGCACACGGCACACTAACCATAACCGATCCCGATGCAGGCCAAGCCCAGTTCACGGCACTAACCGATATCGCAGGCAGTGCTGGCTACGGACATTTCAGCATAGACGCTACCGGTAACTGGACCTACACAGCCAATAACACACTAACAGCTATTCAGCAGCTCAATACCGGTGAGCACCTCACTGATAGCCTGACAATATCGAGTGCAGACGGCACAAACCACACACTAACAGTGACGATAACGGGCAGCAACGATGCACCAGTAGTGACTCACAGCTTGGTCACAACGACTGCAACGGAAGATACTGCCTTCAGCTTCAGCATTCCTGCGGGCACCTTTGCCGATATCGATACCGGCGATACATTGATTTTTAGCACCGGCAGCTTGCCGGCCTGGCTGCACTTCGATGCGGCTACAGGCACCTTCTCGGGTACGCCCACCAATGGCGATGTCGGCACCTCGCAAGTGACTATCACAGCCACCGATGGTAGCGGCGCACAAGTCAGTACCATCTTCGTGCTGAATGTGGGCAACACTAACGACGCCCCCACGCTCACCCACATTGCGACCGTGAACGCAACAGAAGATGGCGCACAGGTCACCGGGCAGTTCACCGCAACCGATCCCGACAGTGGCGATACGCTCACCTTCAGTATCGCGCAGCCAGTGGATGGTCTCACAGTCAACACCGACGGCAGTTGGCGCTTCGACCCCAGTCATGCCAGCTACCAGCATCTGGCAGCCGGCCAGACGCTGACGCTCACCATGCCAGTCACAGTGACCGATGCCGCTGGTGCGACCAGCATCCAGGACTTAGTAATCAAGCTCAACGGCAGCAACGATGGCGCGACTATCGGCGGAGTCAGCACTGGCAGTGCCAAAGAAGACAACGCCCAGATCACCACCGGCCAACTCATTGTGGCCGATGTGGACGATGGTGAAGCACACTTCGTAGCGCAGACCGACACGGCTGGCACTTACGGCCACTTTAGCCTGAGTGCAGACGGCCGATGGAGCTACCAGCTCGACAACAGTAAGCCAGAAATCCAGCAGCTCAGCGAAGGAGTGATGCTGCACGAAAACTTCAACGTACATAGCGCCGATGGCACGACTCACACGATTATCGTCGATATCGTCGGCACGAACGATGCGCCAGTGCTCACGGCGCAAAGCCAATCTGTAACCGAAGATGGCTCGTTGCTCTCGGGCCAGATGGTGGCTACGGATGTGGATACCGGCGACACACTTACCTTCAGTCTCGCCAATGCGGTCGATGGCTTCACGCTCAACGCCGATGGCAGCTACAGCTTCGATCCATCCAATGCGGCTTATCAACATCTAGCCGCAGGCCAGACGCAGACGCTCACCATTCCGGTCAGCGTGACCGACAGCGCTGGCGCAACTAGCACTGCGAATTTGACGATTACGCTCACAGGCAGCAACGATGGCGCC
>NZ_AKZL01000098.1:0-15586 GCF_000282755.1 Shewanella sp. POL2 | reverse complement strand
GTTTAAGTCGATTATTTAGTGGGTTTTGTGGGTTGCAACTGTTGTGCATCCTTGCTAACAAAGTCGAATCAGAATACAATCTATGGCCGATTTTTGACCCTGAGCTTATGCAACATGCGTTTCTAAGGGTATTCGGGATTCAGAGTATCTAAAGCGTATTGTAACTGGGTCGTATGTCCCTAATTATTGTGCTCAAGCTCAGGCCGTATTGAGTAACGGAATAACCGATGACAACAAATACTGAAAACCAGACTAACTCTCTGGATATCGTGAAGTGGGGTTTAGCGATCCTATTGCTGGCCGCTGCTGTTATTGGCAATCAAATGTATAGCGAGGCGAGTGCCGTGATCCGCGCACTGGCTGTTATCGTTGCATTCGCTATTGCTGGTTTTATTGCCCTGCAAACCGAAAGGGTAAAAAAGCTTTAGCATTCGCGCGTGAGTCGCAAATTGAAGTGCGTAAGGTCGTATGGCCAACACGTCAAGAAGCGCTTAACACCACTTTTATTGTCCTTGCTGCAACAGGTATCTTAGCTCTCATTTTATGGGGTTTAGATGCAGTGTTAATGCGAATTGTCAATTTTATCACTGGCGTATAGGCACCTCGAATGACTGAAGCTAAAGAAGCTAAAAAAAGATGGTATGTAGTGCAGGCATTCTCTGGCTATGAAGGCCGAGTTTGTAAGTCACTGATTGAATACATTAAAATGCACGGCATGGAACAATACTTCGGTGAAGTCTTAGTTCCGACTGAAGAAGTCATTGAAATGCGTGCAGGCCAGCGTCGTAAGAGCGAGCGTAAGTTTTTCCCTGGTTATGTTTTGGTCCAGATGGAAATGAACGATGATAGCTGGCATTTAGTCAAAAGCATCCCGCGTGTTTTAGGCTTTATTGGCGGAACATCTGATCGTCCTGCTCCAATTTCAGATAGAGAAGCGGATGCTATTCTGCGTCGCTTACAAGAAACCACAGCTTCGCCAACTCACCGCGTTATTTTTGAGCCAGGCGAAGTGGTGCGTGTATGTGATGGTCCATTTGCTGACTTTAACGGTACCGTTGAAGAAGTGGATTATGACAAGAGCCGCGTAAAAGTGTCGGTAATGATCTTCGGTCGTTCTACACCAGTTGAGCTCGATTTTAGTCAGGTCGAAAAAGGCTGATTAAATTAAATACAAAATCCGTTTGGCAACGGGTGCGGATTTCTATATAATCCGCACCCGTTGTTTTCGGGGGAGCATGTTGGCATGTCGCTGATATGCGTTTGAACCCAAACTGAGGAAATGTCAGATGGCAAAAAAGATTGATGCTTATATTAAGCTACAAGTGAAATCAGGTTCTGCGAACCCTTCACCACCAGTTGGTCCAGCTCTGGGTCAGAAAGGTGTGAACATCATGGAATTCTGTAAAGCGTTCAACGCTCGTACAGAAAAAATGGAAAAAGGCATGCCTATTCCAGTCGTGATCACTGTATACAGTGACCGTTCATTCACTTTCGAAACTAAGACTCCACCAGCTTCTTACTTACTGAAGACTGCTGCAGGCCTGAAATCAGGTTCTCCACGTCCAAACACTCAGAAAGTAGGTACTATCGCTCGTGCTAAGATTCAGGAAATTGCTGAAATGAAAGCCGCCGATATGACTGGTGCTGATATTGAAGCGATGACTCGCTCAATCGAAGGTACTGCGCGTTCAATGGGTTTGGTTGTAGAGGGTTAATATAATGGCAAAACTAACTAAACGCATGCGCGTAATCCGCGAGAAAGTTGACGGTACTAAATTATACGAAATCAACGACGCTGTTGCTCTGTTAAAAGAATTAGCAACTGCTAAGTTCGTTGAAAGTGTTGACGTTGCTGTTAACTTGGGCATCGACCCACGTAAATCTGACCAAAACGTTCGTGGTGCAACTGTGTTACCACACGGTACTGGTCGTGACGTTCGCGTTGCAGTATTTACACAAGGTGCAAATGCTGAAGCTGCTAAAGCTGCTGGTGCAGAACTTGTTGGTATGGATGATCTGGCTGAGAAAATCAAAGCCGGTGAAATGAACTTCGACGTAGTTATCGCATCTCCAGACGCAATGCGCGTTGTTGGTATGTTAGGTCAAATTTTAGGCCCACGTGGCTTAATGCCTAACCCAAAAACTGGCACAGTAACGCCTAACGTTGCTGAAGCAGTTAAGAACGCTAAAGCAGGTCAAGTTCGTTACCGCAACGACAAGAACGGTATTATCCACACTACTATCGGTAAAGTGGATTTCACACCAGTTCAATTGAAAGAAAACTTGGAAGCGTTAATCTCTGCACTGAAAAAGGCTAAGCCTGCAGTTGCAAAAGGTGTATACGTGAAAAAAGTAAGCATCTCTACCACTATGGGTGCAGGTGTTGCTGTTGACCAAGCTTCTCTCGAAACAGCTAACTAATTTTACAAGGTGAGTGCATTAGTCTATAATGCGCGCACTTTGTGGGTTGAAGCCTGTTTTTGATGCTTAAAGCATCATTAATTAGGCTTCCGTCCAAGACCGCAGGTGTTTACTTTAACGGTTTACTTAATTTCCTGCGTAGACGGTGTCAGGCCCCAGCTAAATTTTTTTACTGGATAATCTGCACCGTAAGTCACTAAATACATAAGTATTTAGTATGGTAAATACTAGGGAATACCCTAGGTAGAATCCAGGAGTAAAGCCAATGGCATTAAGACTCGAAGACAAAAAAGCGATTGTTGCTGAAGTCAACGAAGCTGCCAAAGGTGCGCTATCTGCAGTTGCCGCTGATTCTCGCGGTGTAACTGTAGGTGCTATGACCGGTCTGCGTAAAAAAGCTCGCGAAGCTGGTGTTTATGTACGTGTAGTACGTAACACTCTGGCTCGTCGTGCTGTTGAAGGTACTGCATTTGAGTGCCTAGCAGAAACGTTCACAGGCCCAACTTTGATTGCTTTCTCTAACGAGCACCCAGGTGCTGCAGCTCGTCTGTTAAAAGACTTTGCTAAAGAGCAAGCTAACTTCGAAGTTAAAGGCGCAGCCTTTGAAGGGAATTTCATCCCTGCAGCTGACATTGATCGTTTGGCGAAACTGCCAACATACGAAGAAGCACTAGCACAGTTAATGATGACTATGAAAGAAGCATCTGCTGGCAAGTTCGTTCGTACACTGGCCGCCCTGCGCGATCAAAAACAAGAAGCCGCTTAATTTCAAGCTGGCTGCTTAATAGAATTGAATTCAGAACAATAGGAAACATTTGTTATGTCTATCACTAAAGACCAAATCTTAGAAGCCTTTGCAGCTATGTCTGTAATGGAAGTTGTTGAACTGATCGAAGCAATGGAAGAGAAGTTCGGCGTTTCTGCCGCTGCTGCTGTTGTTTCTGGTGGTGGCGAAGCTGCTGCTGCTGTTGAAGAGCAAACAGAATTCAACGTAATTCTGACTGCACACGGCGACAACAAAGTTGCAGTTATTAAAGCCATCCGTGGCGCAACTGGTTTAGGCCTGAAAGAAGCTAAAGCAATGTCTGAAGCTGCTCCAGTAGCAGTTAAAGAAGGCGTTTCTAAAGAAGAAGCTGAAGCTCTGAAGAAAGAACTAGTTGAAGCTGGTGCTTCAGTAGAAATCAAGTAAGCTATTATTTAGCTTGCTCACCCAAGCCACTTGGGTGGAGGCTGGCGGTTTTTTAACCGTCGGCCTTTTTTGCGCTATATGCGCCGGCGATTTTTTTTCACCGTTTGTCGCCAGATTTTGCAGTCCCTAGCAGAGATTACTGGTTAGGTTCTTGCCATCAACGGTGATGGGCAAACGTGCTGAATGTAATAACTCAGGTTATTGATTCAGTCTTGGTCACATCTCGTAAGCAGAGGAAACCCATGGTTTACTCCTATTCTGAAAAGAAGCGTATTCGCAAAGACTTTGGTAAGCGTCCACAGGTGTTGGATATTCCTTACCTTTTGTCTATTCAGTTAGACTCTTTTAAGAAGTTCACCGATCAAGATCCTACCGGTGAGCGCGGTCTTGAAGCCGCCTTCCGTAGCGTTTTTCCCATCAAGAGCTTTTCTGGTAATTCAGAACTGCAATACGTCAGCTATAAGCTTGGCGAGCCTGTTTTTGATGTGAAAGAGTGTCAGATCCGTGGTGTTACATATTCAGCTCCACTGCGCGTTAAATTACGCATGGTGTTGTATGACCGTGAAGCAGCGGCAGGCACTGTAAAAGATATTAAAGAACAAGAAGTCTACATGGGTGATATCCCATTGATGACTGACAACGGTACCTTTGTTATCAACGGTACTGAGCGTGTAATCGTTTCTCAATTACACCGCAGCCCAGGCGTATTCTTCGATCACGACCGTGGTAAAACCCACTCATCAGGTAAGGTGCTCTATAACGCACGTATCATTCCTTACCGTGGTTCATGGTTAGACTTTGAATTCGATCCTAAAGATGCACTATTCGTACGTATCGACCGTCGCCGTAAATTACCAGCGACCATCATTCTGCGTGCATTAGAGTACTCTACTCAAGAGATCCTTGACCTGTTCTTCGAACGTGTTGAATTCAAGATCAAGAAAGATACTCTGGTTATGACCTTGGTCCCTGAGCGTCTGCGTGGCGAAACCGCCAGCTACGACATCAAGGATGCTGAAGGTACCGTATTGGTTGAAGCGGGCCGTCGCGTGACTGCACGTCATATTCGCCAACTCGAAAAAACCAACACCACTGAACTCGAAGTACCAGTTGAGTACATCGTGGGCAAATATGCTGCTCAAGATTACATCGATCCGGACACGGGCGAAGTATTAGTTTCTGCTAACAGTGAAATCAGCTTAGAAGACTTAGCGAAGTTATCACTGGCAGGCATCAAAGAGTTGAGCACGTTATACATCAACGAGCTAGACCACGGTGCTTACATCTCTGATACTCTGCGTATTGATCCAACCACTAACCGCTTAGAAGCGTTAGTTGAGATCTACCGCATGATGCGTCCTGGTGAGCCACCAACCAAAGATGCAGCAGAAGCCCTGTTCCAAAACTTATTCTTCAGCGAAGAACGTTATGACCTGTCGAAAGTCGGTCGTATGAAGTTCAACCGTCGTCTCAGCATTCCTGATGACGAAGGTAGTGGCGTACTGTCTAAAGAAGACATCGTTGCAGTAATGAAGAACATCATTCACATCCGTAACGGCTTCGACGAAGTGGACGATATCGACCACTTAGGTAACCGTCGTATTCGTTCTGTGGGTGAGATGGCTGAAAACCAATTCCGTGTTGGTCTGGTCCGTGTTGAGCGCGCCGTGCGTGAACGTCTGTCATTAGGCGATCTGAACGAGCTGATGCCACAAGACTTAATCAACGCTAAGCCAATTTCTGCTGCAGTGAAAGAGTTCTTCGGTTCTTCTCAGCTGTCACAATTCATGGACCAAAACAACCCGCTGTCAGAAGTAACGCATAAGCGTCGTATTTCTGCTCTTGGCCCAGGTGGTTTGACCCGTGAACGTGCAGGCTTCGAAGTCCGCGACGTACACCCAACGCATTATGGTCGTTTATGTCCAATTGAGACCCCTGAAGGTCCAAACATTGGTCTAATCAACTCATTAGCAAGCTTTGCCCGTACTAACTCATACGGCTTCTTAGAAACACCATACCGCAAAGTGGTAGACGGTGTGATCACTGACGAAGTGGAATACTTGTCAGCGATTGAAGAAGGTCGTTATGTGATTGCACAGGCGAACATCGAAGTTGACTCTGAAGGCCGCATGGTTGAAGAGCAGATCGCATGTCGTCACAAAGGTGAATCTACCTTTATGCGCGCATCTGACATTCAATACATGGACGTATCGCCACAGCAGATTATTTCTGTTGCTGCGTCACTGATCCCGTTCTTAGAACACGACGACGCGAACCGTGCATTGATGGGTGCGAACATGCAACGTCAAGCTGTACCAACACTGAAGTCAGAGAAGCCTCTGGTCGGTACAGGTATTGAACGCACATTAGCAGTGGATTCAGGCGTAGTAGTCGCCGCTAAACGTGGCGGTGTGATCGATTACGTTGATGCGAGCCGTATCGTAGTTAAAGTAAATGAAGACGAGCTGCGCCCAGGCGAAGCCGGTATCGACATTTACAACCTGACTAAGTACACCCGTTCTAACCAAAACACGTGTATCAACCAACGTCCATGCTGTTCTGTTGGTGAGCCAGTCGTTCGTGGTGACGTGTTAGCAGACGGTCCATCTACTGACTTAGGTGACTTAGCCCTTGGCCAGAACATGCGTATCGCGTTCATGCCTTGGAACGGTTACAACTTCGAAGACTCGATCTTAATCTCTGAGCGTGTTGCACAGGAAGACCGTTTCACCACTATCCACATTCAAGAGCTGTCTTGTATCGCTCGTGATACCAAACTGGGTAGCGAAGAAATCACGGCTGACATTCCGAACGTAGGTGAATCTGCTCTGTCGAAACTCGACGAGTCAGGTATTGTTTACATCGGTGCAGAAGTGAAGGGCGGTGACATTCTGGTAGGTAAAGTGACGCCAAAAGGCGAAACACAACTGACTCCAGAAGAGAAGTTACTGCGCGCCATCTTCGGTGAGAAAGCGTCTGATGTGAAAGACAGCTCACTGCGTGTACCTAACTCTGTTAAAGGTACCATCATCGACGTTCAGGTATTTACCCGTGACGGCGTTGAGAAAGACAAACGCGCCATTGAAATCGAAGAAATGCACATTGCCCAAGCTCGTAAAGACTTAGGCGAAGAGTTCAAGATCCTTGAAGAAGGCGTATTGAGCCGTGCACGCAACTTATTATTAAGTGCCGGTTTCACTGAAGCACAAATCGCAGCATTGCCACGTAAAGATGTATTGGTTCAAGTCATTGATGATGAAGCCAAACAAACTGAGCTTGAGCAATTAGCTGAACAGCATGAAGAGCTGAAAGCAGACTTCGATAAGAAGTTTGAAATCAAACGTCGCAAAATCACCCAAGGTGATGACTTGGCCCCAGGTGTACTGAAGATCGTTAAAGTTTACTTAGCGGTTAAACGTACTATCCAACCTGGTGACAAGATGGCGGGTCGTCACGGTAACAAGGGTGTTATCTCTAAGATTAACCCAATTGAAGACATGCCGTACGACGAGCAAGGCAACCCTGTGGACATCGTGTTGAACCCGCTAGGCGTTCCATCACGTATGAACATCGGTCAGGTTCTTGAAGTTCACTTAGGTGCTGCGGCTAAAGGTATTGGTAACAAGATTGCTGCCATGCTGGAAGATCAGCGCGAGAAGGGACTTGCAGAAGTTCGTAACTACATCAAGCAAGTGTACGAATTAGGTGACGAAGTACAGCAGCGCGTCGACATCGATTCATTCACTGACGATGAGTTATTGCGCTTAGCGAACAACCTGAAAGGCGGTATCCCAGTTGCTACGCCAGCCTTCGACGGTGCTAAAGAGAAAGAGATCAAGCAGATGCTTGAGCTTGCAGGCTTGCCAACCTCTGGTCAGCTGAAATTATTTGATGGTCGTACCGGTAACGAATTTGAGCGTCCAGTAACTGTTGGTTACATGTACATGCTCAAACTGAACCACTTAGTTGACGACAAGATGCACGCCCGTTCTACCGGTTCGTACAGCTTAGTAACTCAACAACCATTGGGCGGTAAAGCTCAGTTCGGTGGTCAGCGTTTCGGGGAGATGGAAGTGTGGGCACTCGAAGCATACGGTGCCGCTTATACGCTTCAAGAAATGCTCACCGTGAAATCGGATGACGTTAACGGTCGTACTCAGATGTATAAGAACATCGTCGACGGTAACCATCAGATGCAGCCTGGCATGCCAGAGTCCTTCAACGTATTACTGAAGGA
The DNA here is from genome assembly GCF_000282755.1 of Shewanella sp. POL2. Classification (NCBI taxonomy): domain Bacteria; kingdom Pseudomonadati; phylum Pseudomonadota; class Gammaproteobacteria; order Alteromonadales; family Shewanellaceae; genus Shewanella; species Shewanella sp. POL2. The sequence continues at coordinate 7,739 of NZ_AKZL01000098.1, read as the reverse complement.
GATCCGTTCACTCGGTATTAATATCGAGTTGGATCAGGAATAAGCGTCGCCTTAAGGTAACGTTTGGCAACAGAATGGTGCTCCGCAGTCGCGGAGCACCCGGTTTAACTCCTTCAGGAGAGAAACGTGAAAGACTTATTAAAGTTTCTGAAACAGCAAAGCAAGACTGAAGAATTTAACGGCATCAAAATTGGTCTGGCATCGCCTGATCTGATCCGTTCTTGGTCTTTTGGTGAAGTTAAGAAGCCAGAAACCATTAACTACCGTACCTTCAAGCCTGAGCGTGAAGGTCTGTTCTGTGCGCGTATCTTTGGCCCAGTCAAAGATTACGAATGTTTGTGCGGTAAGTACAAGCGTTTGAAGCACCGTGGTGTGATCTGTGAAAAGTGTGGTGTAGAAGTTACCCAGACTAAAGTACGTCGTGAACGTATGGGTCACATCGAACTGGCTAGCCCAGTTGCCCACATTTGGTTCTTGAAATCACTGCCGTCCCGTATCGGTTTAATGCTGGACATGACGCTGCGTGATATCGAGCGCGTACTGTATTTTGAATCTTTCGTCGTGATCGAGCCTGGCATGACCAGCCTTGAGCGTGGCCAAATGCTGACAGAAGAAAACTATCTGGACGCATTAGAAGAGTACGGTGACGAATTCGAAGCCAAGATGGGTGCTGAAGCGGTATTAGAACTGCTGCGCGCAATCGATCTTGAAAAAGAAATCGAACAAATGCGTGAAGAGCTGCCATCAATCAACTCTGAGACTCGTCGCAAGAAAGTGACCAAGCGTCTTAAGTTGATGGAAGCGTTCCACACTTCTGGTAACAAGCCAGAGTGGATGATCTTAAAAGTACTGCCTGTGTTACCACCTGACTTACGTCCGCTGGTACCGCTCGATGGTGGCCGCTTCGCGACGTCAGATCTGAACGATTTGTATCGCCGTGTGATCAACCGTAACAACCGTTTGAAGCGTCTGTTAGATTTAGCTGCGCCAGACATTATCGTACGCAACGAAAAGCGTATGTTACAAGAGTCTGTTGATGCGCTATTAGATAACGGTCGTCGTGGTCGTGCTATTACCGGTTCTAACAAACGCCCTCTGAAATCTTTGGCCGATATGATCAAAGGTAAACAAGGTCGTTTCCGTCAGAACTTGTTAGGTAAGCGTGTTGACTACTCTGGTCGTTCGGTAATTACCGTAGGTCCTACTTTACGCCTGCACCAATGTGGTCTTCCTAAGAAGATGGCACTGGAACTGTTCAAGCCATTCATCTATGGCAAGCTGGAAGGTCGTGGCTTAGCGACAACCATCAAAGCGGCTAAGAAGATGGTAGAGCGTGAAGTGGCGGAAGTTTGGGACGTTCTGGATGAAGTGATCCGTGAACATCCAGTGATGCTTAACCGTGCACCAACACTGCACAGACTCGGTATCCAAGCGTTCGAACCTGTACTGATTGAAGGTAAAGCCATCCAGTTACACCCACTCGTTTGTGCGGCATACAACGCCGACTTCGACGGTGACCAAATGGCGGTACACGTACCGTTAACACTGGAAGCGCAGCTTGAAGCCCGTGCCCTGATGATGTCTACCAACAACATCCTGTCACCAGCCAACGGCGAGCCTGTAATCACGCCGTCTCAAGACGTGGTATTAGGTCTGTACTACACCAGCCGTGAGCGTATTAACGGCCGTGGTGAAGGTATGTACTTTATGTCTGTTGCTGAAGTTGAAAAAGCTTATGCAACTGGCGCTGCTGAACTGCATGCCCGCGTGAAAGTGCGTATCACTGAAAGCGTTATCGGTGACAATGGTGAGCGTACTGAACAACGTCGTATCGTAGATACCACAGTCGGTCGTGCTCTGCTGTCATTGATTCTGCCAGCAGGTTTGTCATTTGATCTGGTTAACCAGAACATGGGCAAAAAGCAGATTTCTAAGCTGTTGAACACCTGTTACCGTCAATTAGGTCTGAAAGATACCGTTATCTTCGCTGACCAACTGATGTATACAGGTTTCCGTTACGCCACTATCTCTGGTGCATCTGTCGGTATCGACGACATGGTGATCCCAGCTGAGAAGTACACCTTAGTTGCTGACGCTGAAGCCGAAGTGCTCGAAATTCAAGAGCAGTTCCAATCAGGTCTGGTTACTGCCGGTGAGCGTTACAACAAAGTTATCGACATCTGGGCAAGTGCGAACGAAAAAGTTTCTAAAGCGATGATGGAAAACCTGTCAACTGAGACAGTGATTAACCGTGATGGCGTTGAAGAAAAACAAGCTTCGTTCAATAGCATTTACATGATGGCCGACTCTGGCGCTCGTGGTAGTGCTGCACAGATCCGTCAGTTAGCGGGTATGCGTGGTCTGATGGCGAAACCAGACGGTTCGATCATTGAAACGCCAATTACCGCTAACTTCCGTGAAGGTCTAAACGTACTTCAGTACTTTATTTCTACTCACGGTGCGCGTAAAGGTCTTGCCGATACTGCATTGAAGACAGCGAACTCGGGTTACCTGACTCGTCGTCTGGTAGACGTTGCTCAAGACTTAGTCGTCATTGAAGACGATTGTGGTACTCACGAAGGTCTAACCATGAAGCCGCTGATCGAAGGTGGTGATGTGGTTGAGCCATTACGTGAACGCGTACTGGGTCGTGTGGTTGCTGTTGATGTGTTCTATCCAGGCACCGAAGACGTGCTTGCACCACGTAACACCCTGCTCGATGAAGCATGGTGTGACAAGTTAGAAGAGCATTCAATCGATGAAGTGATTGTTCGCTCAGTCATTACCTGTGATACCGATTTTGGTGTGTGTGCTGCCTGTTACGGCCGTGATTTGGCCCGTGGCCATATCATCAACCACGGTGAAGCGATTGGTGTTGTGGCTGCACAATCAATCGGTGAACCTGGTACACAGTTAACGATGCGTACGTTCCACATCGGTGGTGCTGCGTCACGTGCCTCTGCAGAAAACAACGTTCAAGTGAAGAACTCAGGTTCGTTGAAACTGCACAACGCTAAGTACGTAACAAACACAGATGGCAAGCTGGTTATCGTTTCTCGTTCTTCTGAACTGGCAATCATCGACGAATTAGGTCGTGAGAAAGAGCGTTATAAAGTGCCTTACGGTACTGTGCTCGAGAAGTTAGAAGAAGCATCAGTAGAAGCAGGCGATATCATCGCTAACTGGGACCCACATACTCACCCAATCATCACTGAAGTGGCGGGTAGTATTAAGTTCGTTGACATGATCGACGGCGTGACCATGACTCGTCAAACAGACGAACTGACAGGTCTGTCTTCAATCGTGATCCTCGACGTGGGTCAACGTGGTTCAGCGGGTAAAGAAATGCGCCCAATGATCCGTCTGGTTGGTGCCGACGGTAGCGACCTGATGATCCCAGGTACTGAAGTACCTGCACAATACTTCTTACCAGGCAGTGCGATCGTTAACCTCGACGACAACGCGCAAATCGCTGTGGGTGACGCGTTAGCACGTATTCCACAAGAATCGTCTAAAACACGCGACATCACGGGTGGTCTACCACGCGTTGCTGACCTGTTCGAAGCTCGTAAGCCAAAAGAGCCAGCAATTCTGGCGGAAATCTCTGGTACCATCTCGTTTGGTAAAGAGACCAAAGGCAAGCGTCGTCTGGTGATTACACCAGCGGATGGCGGTGAACAGTACGAAGAGATGATCCCGAAATGGCGTAACTTAAACGTGTTCGAAGGTGAAAAAGTCGAACGTGGTGAAGTTATTGCTGACGGTCCAGAAGCGGCGCACGACATTCTGCGTCTGCGTGGCATCCACAACGTTGCAAGCTACATTGTGAACGAAGTGCAAGACGTATACCGTCTACAAGGCGTGAAGATCAACGATAAGCATATCGAAGTAATCATCCGCCAAATGCTGCGTAAGTGCGTGATCACCTCTGCAGGTGATAGTGAGTTCTTAGAAGGCGAACAAGTTGAAGTGTCTCGCGTGAAGATCGCTAACCGCGACCTGATCGAACAAGGCAAAGTGCCTGCGACCTTCGAACGTGAACTGCTGGGTATTACCAAAGCGTCTCTGGCAACAGAATCGTTTATCTCTGCAGCATCGTTCCAAGAAACAACTCGCGTACTGACAGAAGCTGCCGTAGGCGGCAAGTCTGATAACTTACGTGGTCTGAAAGAAAACGTAATCGTTGGCCGTCTGATCCCAGCCGGTACTGGTTACGCTTATCACAAGACCCGTAACGATGCCCGTGCTAAGAAAGACGAGCCAGTTGTAGTGAATAAGATCACTGCAAGTGAAGCAGAACAAAACCTTGCAGACCTCTTAAACTTGGCTGGCAGCCAAGATTAAGTAATCAGTTTGTAACAAAAAGGCGCCGTTGGCGCCTTTTTTATTGGAATATGCCGCAAAAGTTGGCTATTTCTTGACAGTTAGGCTTTACCTTTCTAAAATTCCGCGTCCCACCATTGTGGGATATAGATTTTTCACACCTTATCGTTGAGTTTGATTCAACTGACTCGGAGCTATACATGGCAACTGTAAACCAGTTGGTACGTAAGCCACGCGCGCCAAAAGTCGACAAGACTAATGTGCCTGCGTTGAATGCGTGCCCACAAAAGCGTGGTGTTTGTACACGTGTGTACACAACTACCCCTAAAAAACCTAACTCTGCACTACGTAAAGTAGCTCGTGTGCGTCTAACTAACGGTTTCGAAGTTACTTCGTACATCGGCGGTGAAGGCCACAACCTGCAGGAACACAGCGTGATTTTGATCCGTGGTGGTCGTGTTAAAGACTTACCTGGTGTTCGCTACCACACTGTTCGTGGCGCATTAGACTGTGCAGGCGTGACTTCACGTCGCCAAAGCCGTTCTAAGTACGGTGCTAAGCGTCCTAAGTCTTAACGTATCCGTTAAGTAAGGCCAAGCTAGTTTATTTTGAGAATTCCAGTTTTGGAAATCCCTGAAGCATACGGAGAATTGTTATGCCAAGACGTCGCGTTGTAGGACAACGTAAAATCCTACCAGATCCAAAGTTTCACAGTGAGTTGCTGGCTAAGTTCATCAACGTCATTATGCAGGACGGCAAAAAGTCGACTGCTGAAAAAATCATTTACAAGGCTCTTGATGTTATCGCTGAAAAGAAAGGCGCTAACCATTTAGACATCCTTGAAGCAGCCCTGGACAACGTTCGCCCATCAGTCGAAGTTAAATCTCGTCGCGTGGGTGGTTCTACATACCAGGTACCATGTGAAGTTCGTCCTGTGCGTCGTAACGCACTGGCGATGCGCTGGTTAGTTGAAGCTGCACGTAAGCGTGGTGAAAAATCTATGGCTTTACGTCTAGCAGGTGAAATGCTAGATGCGTCTGAAAACAAAGGTACTGCTGTTAAGAAGCGTGAAGACGTGCACCGCATGGCTGAAGCTAACAAGGCCTTTGCTCATTACCGTTGGTAATCTGATGGTGTGGGCTTAGGCCCACACCATTGTTGTTGATATTGCCAAGACTTAGGTTTTGGTGGAGAGGGTATAATCGTGGCTCGTACAACCCCAATTGAGCGTTATCGTAATATCGGTATTTGTGCTCATGTGGACGCAGGTAAAACCACCACAACAGAACGTGTTCTGTTCTATACCGGTTTGTCTCATAAAATCGGTGAGGTGCATGACGGCGCCGCGACCACTGACTGGATGGTGCAAGAGCAAGAGCGTGGTATTACTATCACCTCGGCTGCTGTCACTACTTTCTGGCGTGGTATGGATGCTCAATTCACTGAACACCGCATCAATATCATCGATACCCCTGGTCACGTTGACTTTACTATTGAAGTTGAACGTTCTTTGCGCGTTCTTGACGGCGCTGTTGTGGTTTTCTGTGGTGCTTCAGGTGTTGAACCTCAATCAGAAACCGTATGGCGTCAAGCTGACAAATACCGCGTTCCACGCATCGTATTTGTCAACAAGATGGACCGTGCAGGCGCGGACTTTGAACGTGTAGTGAAGCAAATCAGAACTCGCCTTGGAGCAACTTGTGTACCGATCCAATTAAATATCGGCGCAGAAGAAAACTTCACTGGCGTGATCGACTTAATCAAGATGAAAGCCATTAACTGGAACGAAGCGGACCAGGGGATGACGTTCTCTTATGAAGAGATCCCTGCACATTTAGCAGCTAAAGCGGCTGAAATGCATGAGTATCTGGTTGAAGCAGCCGCTGAAGCCTCTGATGAACTGATGGACAAGTATCTTGAAGAAGGTACCCTGTCAGAAGAAGAGATCAAAAAAGCACTGCGTCAACGTACTATAAATAATGAAATCGTTTTAGCGACCTGTGGTTCTGCATTTAAGAACAAAGGCGTTCAAGCGGTTCTTGATGCGGTAGTAGAATTCTTGCCAGCACCAGTCGATGTGCCACCGATTAAGGGCATCGATGACAATGAGCAAGAAGTTGAGCGCCCATCAGATGACAACGCCCCCTTTGCGGCGTTGGCATTTAAGATTGCTACAGACCCGTTCGTGGGTACTTTAACCTTTATTCGTGTGTACTCAGGCGTACTTGAATCAGGTTCTGGCGTTTACAACTCTGTTAAACAGAAACGTGAACGTATTGGCCGTATCGTGCAGATGCACGCTAACGACCGCACAGAACTGAAAGAAGTCCGTGCAGGTGATATTGCCGCGGCTATTGGTCTAAAAGACGTAACCACGGGTGATACACTTTGTGATAATGACCACAAAGTAATCTTGGAACGCATGGAGTTCCCAGAACCTGTAATTACCATTGCCGTTGAACCTAAGTCAAAAGCCGACCAGGACAAAATGGGTATCGCACTGCAAAAACTTGCAGCAGAGGATCCTTCATTCCGGGTTGAAACTGACGAAGAATCATCACAAACACTGATTTCTGGAATGGGTGAGTTACACTTAGACATTATCGTTGATCGTATGCGTCGCGAATTTGGTGTTGAGTGTAACGTAGGTAAGCCACAAGTGGCCTACCGTGAAACCATTCGTGGATCAGTTGAGGCTGAAGGTAAATTTGTACGCCAATCAGGTGGCCGTGGACAATTCGGTCATGTTTGGTTAAAACTAGAGCCTAATGAAGAAGGCGCTGGTTACGAATTTATCAACGCAATCGTTGGCGGTGTAGTTCCACGTGAATTCATCCCTGCGGTTGATAAAGGTATCCAAGAGCAGATGAAGAATGGCGTTCTCGCTGGCTTCCCTGTATTGGACGTGAAGGTCACTCTATTCGATGGTTCATATCATGATGTGGACTCGAATGAAATGGCGTTCAAAATTGCGGGTTCTATGGGCTTCAAAAAGGGTGCGCTTGAGGCGAAACCTGTGTTGCTCGAACCTTGCATGAAAGTAGAAGTAACTACTCCAGAAAACTACATGGGTGATGTTGTTGGTGATTTAAACCGTCGCCGTGGTTTGATTGAAGGTATGGATGATGGCTTTGGTGGCATCAAAATAGTCCATGCAGTAGTGCCTCTTTCTGAAATGTTTGGTTATGCAACTGATTTGCGTTCTGCAACTCAGGGTCGTGCTTCTTACTCCATGGAGTTCTTGAAGTACACTGATGCACCGCAAAACATTGCGAAAGCGATTATTGAATCTCGTAGCTAATTTCCAGTTACGACATAAATGTAATATGGTCCTGTCAATGCAGGACTATTCTGAAAAGAAAGGAATATATCGTGGCAAAAGCTAAATTTGAACGTAGTAAGCCTCACGTAAACGT
>NZ_AKZL01000097.1:0-15805 GCF_000282755.1 Shewanella sp. POL2 | reverse complement strand
ACCGGCTAGCTTTCGCAGGTGCAGGGACGCATCCTTCGGAAGCGATAGCAATTTATCCATAAGACCAAGGCTAGTAACCAATGAATGTAACTTCGCTAGGGGCGGCAAGGGAGATCCAAGAGGGAATTGCTGTTGATCCCCTCTTGGTCGGGTGTGGGTTGAAGACCCACGACTTTGATCTTGTCTTAGATTTTCTCTGAATTGATTCATACAAATAAATTCAAACCCAAGTTTGATAAACAAAAAAGGCGCCTAAGCGCCTTTTTCAATTTAGGTTGAGGGTAACACCCTAACCACAGCAAATCTGATTAAACAATCAGATCATACTCTTCCCGTAGGATCTTAATAATATCTGCCTTAGGATTCGCTGGCAGCGGAATTGCTGCGCCGGTCACCTTCTCGGCGATGCCGGTGTAAGTGCGTGACACTTGCATCATCGCCTCTAATGGCAGGGCATTATCGCGGGCGAGGGCTTCGCGCTCTGGCATTCTGTCCTTGTTGAGCAGAATATCCGGATCTGGGAAATGATTTAACAGGAACTGACGGAAACCTTCCTTAGAGTTTTCAAGGATTTTACCATCGCGGTAGGCGGCGCCGTCCCAAATGCGAGATGAATCGGGGGTGCCCACTTCATCCATATAGATCAGTTTTGAGTTGCCGTTTTTATCGGTCACATAACCAAACTCGAACTTGGTATCCACAAATACTTGGTCAAGGTCGGCCAGTGCCTTTGAGATCACCTTAAAGCCATCTTTTAACAGCTTCTCGTACAGGTCGATATCTTCTACCTTTTCAAAACCAAAGGCTTGGTAGTTGGCTTCGATATCGCTGCGGCTGATGTTCACATCATCCTGCGCGGGTACACCGGGGATCCCAGTTAAAATGCCTTTGGTCGAAGGGGTGATCAGCAAATCTGGCAGTTTTTGATCTTTCTCTAAGCCTTCTGGCAGGGTGATACCGCAGAATACGCGCTCGCCCTTGGAGTAGGCGCGCCACATGGAGCCGGTAATGTATTGGCGGCAAATGGCTTCAACTTTAATTGGGCGGGCTTTTTGGACTATCCAAACGAAGGGATGCGGAATATCTAAAATATGGCTGTCGGCTAAACCATTTTCGGCAAATAGCTTAAACCAATGATTAGAAATGGCATTTAATGCCGCGCCTTTACCTGGGATGCCTTTTAATCCGCCTTCACCGTGGAAGATGCAGTCGAAGGCGGAGATGCGATCGCTAATTACCATAATGGCAAGCGGCGTATCTTCGGGCACATTGTAGCCCTTGGTTTTGATTAAACGGCGGCTGTCGGCGTCGGTTAGCCAGTAAACGCTACGTACCTTGCCGCTATGAACTGGGCTATCGGTGCGGATGGGCAAATCGTTGTTTACGGCTAATACGGAATCAGCAAGACTCATGACGAGTATTCCTTTGGATAGAGAGTGTAGGGACGAGTTTTTTATTCGTTGCGGTGTGCTTAAGCATAAGATGCTTAGCCACCTTTTTATTATTGACCAATAGCTTATTGCTCAGTTTGCGTAAAGCCTTGGTGAAGGTTAAGCGTAAAGCGAATAGTGGATTTTCGGGCGATGGGGAGAATAACGTTTGTCTAGATATGGGGTGAAAATGAAACGCAGAGCAAGGTTGGCGCCAGAGTAATACTGGTCTGCTCAAGCGGGGAACCCCCGTGCCATTTTGCTCGAAAAGGCTAACCATTAATCCCAGAGAACCTTGTTAGACAGCCGCGAAAAGTGGCGCCATTTTACCTTTATTCGCAAAATTTTCCACGGCTATTTATGCGCATCTGTGCGGCGTGTCGGCACAAAGTGAAGGCTGGTAAAGGTAAAAGCTGAAAATGCCTAAAGCGGGAGCGTCGCTCGCAAGCGTTTGAAGCTAGATTGTGGGGCTAGGTTGTTGAGCATAAGTGCTAAGCCTATATTCGGTTTATGCCAATTTAGCCATGTAGTGAGTGGCGTTAATCGGGTTATTATCTGCGGCTATAGTGCATCAGCTTGAGGCGCCGCTTCTCGCTTTAACAGCTATTTGTTGTAGATTCAAAAAGACAATTTGCCCATCAGGACGTGCCTAAGCCGTGATGGAGAATATGGAGCGAGTATGACGACAGATGCAAAAACGCCAATGATGGCGCGCGCAGCCTCACAGGGGCGGTATTTTTTCTCGCAGCAATTTATCGCCTTAGCCGAGAGCCAAAGCCAGTGGCAAGACCTTGAGTTTGAAGAATGCGAGTTCTACGATTGCCAATTTAGCGACAGCACATTCCGTAACTGCAAGTTTATCGATTGCCGTTTTGTGGGTTGTAATTTAAGCCTGCTCAAGGTGCCCTTAAGCCAATTTAACGGTGTGAGATTTGAAGAATGTAAGCTGGTGGGCATAGATTGGACCCGTGCTGCTTGGCCGAGATTATCCTTTGCGGCACCTTTTAGCTTTAGAACCTGCATCTTAAACGACTGCTCTTTTATGGGCCTTAAGCTCGATGAAATGGTACTTGAGGGCTGTAAGGCGCAGGATGTGGATTTTCGTGAGGGCAAGTTTAATCGCGCCAACTTTAGTTACAGCGATTTTCGCCACAGCTTATTTGGCCGCACCGAGTTAATGGAGGCGGATTTCTCCGAGGCAACCGATTACGACATTGATATTTTTAACAACAAAATTAAAGGCGCTAAGTTTAGCCGCGATGAAGCGATTCGGCTGTTAAATGGCTTAGATATTACCTTGGTGGATTGACCTTATACCAACCTCATATCAGCACCTGTTCGCGCTAATAGGTGCTGGCATTTTATCCTTTTAAATGAACGGGTTTATTGTGACAGCGATATCGCGGTATCACTTTTTAACTTATTGTTTTTAAAATTGCTTTTAGGTTTTTTGATAACTTTTTATTGTGGTGCGTATTGTAAAAACACCTCAAGCGTACGCATCGATATGGCCAATCAACACTATTGATCTTATTCACGAATTTTTAGAACAATTTTAACTTTTAGTTGCCATAGATCACACCAAACTTGCCTATGTGGTTTACCACAATAGCCGCCTACCTCTTTCGGGATAACAATCACTCTGGAACAGCAAAATGCCAGCGCGTCTTAGGGCATTGGCATTAATAACTAAAAACCTGTGAGCAAATTTAGTGTTTCACCGCAGTGGTGACCCAAAGCCTAAGTTTGCGTGTGCCAATTGGTGCATAAGGGTGGATGAGTGTGATGGAGGTAACCATGATTGAGCTTAATAGGCGAACCTTTTTAAAGGGCGCAGGGGCCAGCGGTGCAACATGTGCATTAGCTAGCTTATTGCCGGGCAGCTTAGCGGCATTAGAGAGTAAGCAGCTAAAGGGCATGGGCAAAGAAATTGCCAGTATCTGTGAGATGTGTTCAACCCGCTGCCCGATTTCAGCGCGGGTGATTGAAGGTAAAAACGTCTTCATTAGCGGTAACAAGGCAGCTAAAGCTTTTGGCGGTAAAGTCTGTGCCCGTGGTGGTGCTGGCCATAGTTTGCTGTACGATCCACAGCGGATTGTTAAACCGCTAAAACGGGTTGGCGAGCGTGGCGAGGGTAAATGGGCGGAAATCAGTTGGGATGAAGCCTATCAACTGATTGCCGATAATCTTACTAAAATCAAGCAAGCTCACGGCCCTGAGGCGGTGGCGTTTTCCTCTAAATCCGGTTCGCAAGAAAAACACTTATTCCATCTCGCCACAGCGTTTGGCAGCCCAAATACCTTTACCCATGCATCTACTTGCCCAGGTGGTTATGAAATTGCCGCCAAGGCCATGTTTGGCACTAAGGTGAAACGCGATTTAAGTAACTCAAAATACATCATTAACTTCGGCCATAACCTGTACGAAGGCATCAACATGTCCGAAACCCGTGGCATGATGGCAGCGCAAATGGATAAAGGCGCTAAGTTGGTGGTGTTTGAGCCAAGATTCTCTATCGTCGCCGACAAAGCCGATGAGTGGTATGCAATCCGTCCCGGCACCGACGTAGCGGTCGCTTTAGCGTTATGTCATGTCTTGATTGAAGAAAATCTTTACGACAAGGCCTTTGTTGAGCGTTATGTCGAAGGCTTTGACACCTTTGCCGCCGAAGTAAAAGCCTATACCCCTGAGTGGGCCGAAACGATCTCCGATGTGCCCGCCAAAGATATTCGCCGTATTGCCCGTGAATATGCGGCTAAAGCGCCCCATGCGGTGGTGGATTTTGGTCACAGAGCCACCTTTACCACCGAAGAGTTTGAAATGCGCCGCGCGCTTTACGCTGCCAACATCTTGATTGGTAACATCGAGCGTAAGGGCGGGATCTACCTGGGTCAAAAGCCTGGCGATTATAACAAGCTCGCCGGTGAAAATGTGGCCCCCGTGCTGGGTAAGCCCGGCGTAAAAGATATGCCAAAGCCTGAGGCAAAACGTATCGACCAAGTGGAAGAACAGTACGCCATGATGTGGTCAGCGGGCGGGGTTTATCAAACCGTCCTCGATGCGACCTTAAGCGCGGTGCCTTATCAGTTACATGGCTGGGTGATGTCCCGTACTAACCCAATGCAAACCATGACCGACAGAGCGCGTGTGGTCGAAGCCTTGAAAAAGCTCGACTTTGTTGCAGTGTGCGATGTGTATATCAGTGAAACCGCGGCCTATGCCGACGTGATTCTACCTGAGTCTACCTACCTTGAGCGCGATGAGGAAATCGCTGACAAGTCCGGTAAAAACCCTGCCTACTATGTGCGCCAACGGGTAGTCGAAACCTTAGGTGATACTCGTCCTTCATGGCAAATCTTTAAAGATATCGGCCATAAGCTAGGGTTGAGTGAATTCTATCCATGGGAAAACATGGAGACCCTGCAACTATTGCAGGTAAACCGCGACACAGAGCTGCTGCGCCGGATCAAAGACGAAGGTTTTGTCAGCTTCGGTAAGCCGATTATGTTGCGTGAACCTAAAATGGTCGCCGAATTTACCAAGGCCTATGCCAATGCCAAACCTGCGGATGAAGACGGCACCTACGGCAGTTTACTCAGCTTTAAAACCCCAAGCGGCAAGATTGAATTGACCTCCGCCAAGGTTGAAGCCATGGCGCCAGGACGCGGCGTCATTAAATTCCGCGAAGTGCAGCTTAAAAAGCCAAATGAACTCTACTTTATCCAAGGTAAGGTGGCGGTGCATACCAATGGCGCGACCCACAATGTGCCCATGCTGGCAAATTTGATGTCGGATAACGCTGTATGGGTTCACCCAGATACCGCGAGCAAATTAGGTATCAGCAATGGCGACCCTATTCGCTTAACCAGCAGTGTAGGTACAGAGGAAGGTCATGCGTTAGTCACCCCGGGCATTCGCCCCGATACCGTGTTTGCTTATATGGGCTTTGGTTCTAAAAACAAAGAGTTGGTTAGAGCGACAGGCAAAGGTATCCACTGCGGAAACTTATTGCCCCACGTTACCGCGCCTGTGTGTGGCATGACGGTACACACCACTGGCGTCACGCTGGCAAAACGCTAATTGGAGGCTCAAATGACGAAAAGATATGTGATGGTGCACGATGAGAACAAGTGCATCGGCTGCCAAGCCTGTAACGTGGCTTGCCGCAGTGAAAACGGCGTACCAGAAGGGGTGACCCGTTTGCAGGTGAGAGTCGAAGGGCCGTATGGCGAAATGCCCAATCTGCACTTTAAGTACCACAGGGTGTCTTGCCAGCAGTGTGAAGATGCGCCTTGTGTGAAGGTGTGTCCAACGGGTGCGGCCTATGTGGGCGAAGATGGCATTGTCTCCATCCACGGCGACAAGTGTGTGGGTTGTATGTACTGCGTGGCGGCGTGTCCCTACAAAGTGCGTTTTATGAATCCCGAAACCAAAGTGGCTGACAAGTGTAATTTCTGTAAGGACACGCGTTTGGCCCGGGGTGAAGAGCCTGCCTGTGTGACTGTGTGCCCGACCGATGCCTTGGTGTTTGGCGATGCTAACGATCCACAAAGTGAAGTGGCCACACTGCTCAACACTAAGATCACTTACCAAGATAAGACCCATTTAGGCACTAAACCTAGGGTATATCGCGTTCCTACCAAAAGAGGGGGGATTTGATTATGAACAATACTTGGGGCGATATGGCGCAATATGATCCCGTCACTTGGCACTGGGTCATCGCCGTGTATTTGTTTATGGCGGGTTTATCCGCCGGAAGTTTGCTGATTGGCATTGGTTTGCGTTGGTTCAATCAAGAACAAACACAAGTTGAGAGCAATATCCTCAAGGCCGCAGCAATTATTGGCCCTGTGGCAATCAGCTTAGGCTTGGCTTGTTTAGTGTTTGATTTAACTAAGCCTTTCCACTTCTGGTTGATCTTAATTAACTACAACTTCCAGTCCGTTATGGCGATTGGGGTATTAGCGCTGCTGGCTTACTCACCCTTGGCATTTGCCTACGCGATTTTAGTATTGCGTGACGATTTGCCAAAGTGGGGCTTAGGTTTCCTCGCGCCTATCGCTAAGCTGCTGATGCCCTTTAGAAAGCTGATTGAAGTGCTGTTGTTTGTCCTCGCCATTGGTGTGGGCGCTTACACAGGCTTCTTAATCTCGGCGATGAATGCCTATCCGATGCTAAACACTGCGGTATTGCCTGCACTGTTCTTGGTATCGGGTTTATCAGCGGGTGCGGCGGCCAATGCGGTGCTGGCGCTGGTAATGTTCAAAACCGATAGCCACGACAAGACCTTAGCTAAAATGCATGGCTTAGAGCTGCCAGTGATGGCAATCGAAATCATGTTCCTGTTTATGTTGTTCTGCGCCTTGTACTTTAAGGGCGGTGCGGCGGCTGCGGCACTGGCATCACTCACCTCTGGCGTGTGGGCAAGCGTATTCTGGATTGGTGTCGTGGGGATTGGCTTTGGTGTGCCATTGCTGTTTATGCTGCTTCCCGCAGCGACTCGCCACACTAAGGGCGCAATGATTATGGTGGCCTGTGCCAGCTTAACTGGCGTGCTCGCCCTGAGACACTTTATTGTGTATGCAGGCCAAAGTTACTTAAGCTAACGTATTGATGCTAGCGCACTAAGCATCACTTAAATGCGATTAAGTGATGCTCGAATGGATGACAACTCGTATCCACAGCAACAAAAAGCACCGTTAAACGGTGCTTTTTTTATGGCTGCGATTGGCATGAGGTTATTGCGGTAATAACTCAATCACTGATTTGACCGTGAGCACTAAGGCGCTGATAGCGCAGAGGGCTAAGGTCGCCATCTTGGTCTTATGTTTATCCACATTTCCCACCAGTTTGCCCGCCACGAGATAGCCTAAAAAGACCGAGGGCAATAGCATTAGCGACAGCCAAAAGTGCTTGATTTCGAGTAGGCCCGTCACCCCAAGAATCGCCAAGGCAATGGTCGAACTAAAGATAAAGAAGGCCGATAACGCCGCGCGAAACTGCGAAGCATCCTTACCCGCCAATAAAATCGCCATCGGAGGGCCACCAATGGCGGCGATATTGCCAAAGATCCCCGAGACGACTCCCGCGCCAAACAGAGTCGCTTTGTTCACCGGCAGACTGAATTTATACAAACTGAGCACCACGGCGACTGCCACAATGGCTGCAATCGCCAGACCAAGAATCGGCTGCGGCGCAAACAGTAATAGGCTAGCACCGATAAAGCCACCGGGCACTCGACCGATGAGCGCGTATTGCAAGCCATTGAATTCTAAATGGCCGCGTTCACGCAATAGGGTGAGTAGCGCGATGGAAAATCCCATCACAATCACGGGGGCAGGCACTAATTGGGGATCGACGATATACAGCAACGGACTGGCGACCACGGCTAAGCCAAACCCAATCAGACTCTGGGTGAGGGCACCTAAAAACACAATCACAGACGCGATGGCAAGCGTTTGTGGATCGATCAAGGAGAACATAGGATTCCATCAAAACAAAATAGGGATCGTTACTTTAACCCACCACGCCGGATGAGCATTAACGATCCCTAATAATTAGTTACGGCAGGATTATGGACGCTTAAGCGTTATTCCATGTCTTCCCACTCGATCCCCATTTCGTCCATCAACCGCTTCGCTTCAGCGGGGATGCTGTCTGGGCACTCTTTCGACAGATCGGCATCATCAGGCAGAGGCTGGCCGGTGTAGGCATGCAAAAATGCTTCGCACAACAGTTCGCTATTCGTTGCGTGGCGCAGGTTGTTGACCTGACGACGCGTACGTTCATCCGTGAGGACTTTTAGCACTTTGAGCGGAATAGACACAGTAATTTTCTTTACTTGTTCATTCTTCTTGCCATGTTCAGCATAGGGGCTGATGTATTCCCCATTCCATTCAGTCATTGACTCACCTGTTATAACGCTAAATTCGGGGCAGATTTTAAACCCTTACAGATTACAGTCAAATTATTGCTACTATTTCTTAGCGATTGCAAACAGATTTCTTTATGTTTAGACGTCTAAACGTCTTAACGCCTATTGACGATACCACTGGGCTTAGGTACATTTAGACGTCCAGACATCTCTATCAGTCTACCGAATTTAGGAGTCCACCCATGGCAGAGCGTCAATTAGCCACATTGGCAGTGCGTCAGGGTATCGAAAGCGATACTCAATATGGCGCCGTGGTGCCGCCAATTTACCTGTCGACGAATTACGCCTTCGATGGTCATAAAAATCCGCGCGAATTTGATTACAGCCGTTCCGGCAATCCTACCCGCAGCATCTTAGGCGATGCCTTAGCTAAGCTGGAAAAAGGCGCAACCGGTGTGGTGACCTGCACTGGCATGGCCGCCATTACCTTAGTCACCACGTTGCTTGGTCCAGATGATTTACTGGTGGTGCCCCACGACTGTTATGGCGGTTCTTACCGCTTATTCACCAACCTAGCGAAAAAAGGCCAATTTAAATTGCTGGTGGTCGATCAAACCGACAGCCAAGCACTTGCGCAGGCCATCGCTCAGCAACCTAAAATGGTGTGGATTGAAACCCCATCCAACCCTTTGCTGCGGGTGGTTGATATTGAGGCTATCGACAAGGCGAGCCACGGTGTGGGCGCGTTAGTGGTAGTGGACAACACTTTCCTGTCACCGATTTTTGCAGCAACCGCTATTACTCGGCGCCGATATCGTTATCCACTCCACCACTAAATACATTAATGGCCATAGCGATGTGGTGGGCGGCGCGGTGATCGCCAAAGATCCCCAAATTGGTGAGACCTTACATTGGTGGTCGAACACCTTAGGCTTAACCGGTAGCGCGTTTGATAGTTATCAAACCCTGCGCGGCCTGCGTACTTTAGCCGTGCGCATTCGCGAGCACCAAAACAATGCCCAGCGTATTGTGGAGTTACTGACTAGCAGCCCAGTGGTGAGCAAAGTGTATTACCCAGGCCTTGTGGATCATCCCGGCCATGCCATTGCCGCCAAGCAACAAAAAGGCTTTGGCGCTATGCTGAGTTTTGAGCTTAAGGGCGGCGAGGCCGAAGTGGTCGCCTTTTTAGATGCCTTAAGTTTATTCAGCGTGGCTGAGAGTTTAGGCGGCGTCGAGAGTCTCGTAGCCGTGCCCGCGACCATGACCCACAGGGCGATGGAGCCGCAGGCGCGTTTTGAAGCTGGCATTAAAGACACCCTATTACGTTTGTCGGTTGGTATTGAAGATGCCGACGACTTAGTTGCAGATATTCAAGCAGGATTGGCCGCCGTAGCGGCTTGTCAGTAGAGGAATAATAGATGGCACGTTGTCACTTACATAAATTTGGTGGTTCCAGCTTAGCCGATGCCGATTGTTATCGCCGAGTCGCCCATATTCTGTTAACCCATGGCCATAGTGATGATCTGGTGGTGGTGTCTGCCGCGGGTAAAACCACTAACTTTTTATATAAATTATTGTCCCTGCGCGATAGCAACCAATTATGGCAAGAAGAATTACAAGTTCTTATCAGCTATCAGCAAGGCTTGATTGAACAGCTGTTATCCAACGAGCAAGCGCGGGATTTACGCGAGCGTTTAACCACAGATAAAGCTCAGTTAATCAGTCTATTATCTTTAGATGTACGCAATGATTACCAAATTAACCATGTGGTGAGTTTTGGTGAGCGTTGGTCGGCGCGCCTGATGGCAGCGCTGCTGCGTGAATCTGGCGTGGCCGCAAGCCATGTGGATGCCTGCTCGATTCTCGTAGCCGATGAGGCCGCCGTGCCGCAAATTCGTGTGCAAGAATCCCGCGCCAAAGTGCAAGCCTTACTGGCCGCACACCCTAACGAGCGCCTAGTGATCACCGGTTTTATCTGCGCCAACGAGCGTGGCGATACCTTGCTATTGGGTCGCAATGGCTCTGACTTTAGCGCCAGCCTAATTGCTAGCCTTGCCGACATTGAGCGCGTGACCATTTGGACCGATGTGGAAGGGGTGTTCAACGCCGATCCCAATAAGATCAACGATGCCAAGTTACTGAAAAGCATGTCACTTGCCGAAGCCGACCGCTTGGCACGTTTAGGCTCACCTGTGTTGCATTCACGCACTTTACAGCCGCTGTTTAACACTGAGGTGAGCTTGGCTGTGCGTTCAAGCTATGCCTCCCATACCGACTTTACCCTGATTGCGCCGCACAGTTCCTCAGCGAGTGCGCCCGTGGTGACCAACCTAAATGCCGTGGTGTTATTTGGCTTTAAGATCGCGGGTGATGTGGTCAGTTTGCTCGAGCAATTAGTCGAAGCGGGATTAACGCCACTGGCACATTGGGTATCGGCGCATCAACGGCTTGAGCTTGCCTATACCGCTGAAAACCAAAAACAAGTACAAAAATTATTGGATGCGCAGGCCGAAGCCCTCGGCATTAAAGATCTGCAAATTAATACCGAACTCGGTTTAGTGGCGTTGGTGAGTGCCGATGCCGAGCATTATCGCCGCAGCTTTGCCCGTTTACTGAGCCGCGATGCTAAGCCCTTGTTCAGTGGTGACTTAAGTTTGGTGACCTTAGTGCCACAGTCGCAGGTTAATCTGCTGACCCAAAAAGTGCATCGCCGCTGTGCTGGCCCGCGCAAACGCATTGGCGTATTGCTGCTGGGCGTGGGCAATATTGGCGAGGCGTGGGTGAAGCTGTTTAAGTCAGTTTCTCCCTCGTTAAATCAAGAGCTTGAAGCGCAAGTCGAGTTAGTCGGTCTGGTCACTTCCAGTAAAGCTTTGATTAAGTCCACAGGGGTGGATCTACAAAACTGGCAGCAGGAATTTGATACTGAAGCGACTCCTTGGCAGTATGAGCATCTATTTGAACAATTAGAACAACTTAACTGCGATGAACTGATTGCATTAGATATCAGCGCCAGCGCCAGTTTAACCCTGCAATACCCAGAGTTTTTCGAGCGCGGCATCCATATGGTCAGCGCAAACAAACTCGCGGGTTCTGGCCCACTGCCTTTTTATCGCGAGCTTAAAGAACAACTCGGTTATCGCCGTTTATTCTGGCGCTATAACGCCAGCTGCGGCGCGGGTTTACCTATTCAGCACGCCTTAAACGATCTGCGTAACAGTGGCGATAGCGTTGAAGCCGTGGGTGGGATTTTCTCTGGCACCCTGTGTTGGTTATTTGAAAAATACGATACCAGTAAACCCTTCTCGGAATTAGTGATTGAAGCACGTGGTTTAGGGATTACTGAGCCCGATCCTCGGGACGATCTTTCTGGTCGCGATATGCAGCGCAAGTTGCTGATTTTAGCCCGTGAAATCGGCCTAGAAATCGAGCTTGAGGATATTGAGCTGCGCTCCTTAGTGCCTGCCCATTTAGCGGATATTCCACTGGAGCAATTCCTTGCCCGCATCGGTGAGCTGGATGATGAATTATTGCAGCAATATGGCGCAGCGGCGGAACAAAACAAGGTGCTGAGATATGTCGCCTCCTTGGATAATAGCGGCGCAGTCCTTAAAGCCGAGGTGGGATTACAGTGGATTGATGCGAGCCACCCCTACGCCAACCTCACGCCCGGTGACAATGTGTTTGTGATCCGCTCAGCTTTCTATCAAGGTAATCCTCTGATTATCCGTGGACCTGGTGCTGGCCGTGAGGTAACAGCGGCGGCGGTGCAATCGGATCTGACGCAGATCTGTCGCGATCTACTGCAAGAATAGGAATAAACCTCGTATCTTCAAGTTGATTCGGCCAATTTTCATAGACTTAAAGGACTCATTTGAGTCCTTTTTTATTGGCGAAGATAAGGACTAAAATCAAGGTGATCAACGAGGGATAAGAAAATGCCAAAAAGGGGGATTTTTTGGCTTGACTTAACAGCCAGTTTCTCTAGTATATGGACATATAGACGTCCAAACGTCCATATGGATTAAACTACTGCATTAATAGTCGTACCAGTCGCGATAAGTGTCGCACTCGGGCGGTTGAGGAAATACACATGGCTTTTCATCACGCACAACATTCACATTCGCTAAACCAAAGTTTGTCTGAACTTAATGGCGATATTAATGTTTCTTTTGAGTTTTTTCCGCCATCAACCCCCGAAATGGAACAGATCCTGTGGAACTCTATTCGTCGTTTAGAGCCGCTGAATCCTAAGTTTGTCTCAGTAACCTATGGGGCAAACTCGGGCGTGCGTGACCGTACCCACGGCGTAATTGAACGTATTCAACAAGAAACCAACCTAGTTGCTGCGCCGCACTTAACCTTAGTGGATGCCAGTGATGAAGAGCTGTTAGATCTGGCAAAGCATTACTGGAAATCGGGTATTCGCGACATAGTGGCGCTGCGTGGCGACTTGCCTGCGGGTAGCCCAAAACCGACTCGCTTTGCGGTGGATTTAGTGCGCCTGCTGCGCTCAGTGGCCGACTTTGATATTTCGGTCGCCGCTTACCCAGAAGTGCACCCAGATGCGGCTAACGCTCAGGCGGATTTGATTAACCTTAAGCGTAAAATCGATGCCGGTGCGAGCCGTGCTATTACCCAGTTTTTCTTCGATGTGGAATCTTACCTGCGTTTTCGCGACCGCTGTGTTGCGGCGGGGATTGATGTCGAAATCGTACCCGGCATTCTGCCCGTGACTAATTTTACCCAGTTAAAGCGTTTTGCGGGTATGACCAATGTGAGCTTACCAAGCTGGTTACATAAGCAGTTCGATGGCCTTGAAAATGATGCCGGAACCCGTCAGCTGGTGGGCGCAAACGTGGCGATCGATATGGTGAAAGTGTTGTCCCGCGAAGGGGTGAAGGATTTCCACTTCTACACCTTAAACCGTGCGGAATTGACCTATGCGATTTGCCATACCTTAGGGGTTCGCCCAAAGGCGGTATAACGTTAACAGCATAAAAAAACGCCGCTATTTAGCGGCGTTTTGTTTTGCTTGAATCCTAAATCCTAAATCCTAAATCCTAAACTGAGCGAGAAGTGTGGTTAAGCGCATCGACAGCTGTGCTAACTCGTCTCCCGCCCGCGCCGTTTGTACGGCACTCTCGGTGGCATTGGTCGTAATATCATTAATATTATTGACGTTTTTATTGATTTCCGCCGACACAGCACATTGCTCGTTGGCAGCGCTAGCGATTTGAATGTTCATTTGACTAATGGTGGATACGGCTTGGGTAATGGCTTCGAGCGCTTCCCCCGCCTCGTGCACCAACGAAACACAGTTTTGCGTGGTGGCGGTACTGGTATTCATGGTGCTGACGGTCGATTTGGCGCTATGTTGCAAGGCTTCAATCATCTGCTGAATTTCGCTGGTTGAAGCTTGGGTACGGCTGGCGAGCGTACGCACTTCATCCGCCACCACCGCAAACCGCGGCCTTGTTCACCCGCACGGGCGGCCTCAATGGCGGCATTGAGGGCGAGCAAATTGGTTTGATCGGCAATATTACGGATAACGACTAATACCGAGTCAATCTGCGCGGTATTACGCTCGAGTTCGTTGATGGCGGTGGCGGCATGGGCTATTTCATCCGCCAGCAGACTTATAGTCGAAATGACCTTTTCAACCAGCAACTTACCATGTTCAGTTGACTCGCTGGCGTGGGTTGCAGCGTCAGCGGCATCAGTCGCATTGTGGGCAACTTCTTGTACTGTTGCCGCCATTTCATTCATGGCGGTGGCGACTTGTTCGGTCTCAAGGTGTTGCCGTTTTGCCATTTGCTGAGTTTCATTTGTAATAGCAGACATTTCTTCGGCCGATGTCGCCAGTAAGCTGGTGGAGTCAGAGACTTGAGCAACAGTCGCGTGGATTTTCTCAGCAAAGCGGTTAAAGGCGAGTGCAAGTTGGGCGATTTCATCTTTGCTCTTCACTTCAATCCGGCGGGTTAAATCGCCTTCACCTTCTGCAATGTCATTGAGCGCATTGGTTGTTTCGGCAATTGGGCGGGTAATACTCTTAGCGATAAACCAGGCAATGGCGGTGCCAATTAAGAAGGCGATAAAGCCTATCAGGATGAGTTTAAAGCGAATATCGGACATCGCTTGCTCAGAATGGCTTCTGTCCAGTGCAATATCGAGCACACCAAAGGTTTTGCCCGAGTAGTCTTTCATCCCATGACGATACAGGGCGTAGCTCTTGCCGTCTAAATCGATGGTACGAATCACTTCAGTACCTTGCATTACCTTGTTGAGTTCGCTGGAGGCGCTGGAGGCGCTGGAGGCGCTGGTGTCGGTGGTAAAGGTGCCACCAAAGGGGACAAAGTTGCCATCCTTAGGCAGCAAAAGAGTTATCTCTGCTTGGTAGGCATTTTTAAAATTGTCGAAGAAGGGCTGTCCAAATGACATACCAAACTCCACCGAGCCCGTATGTTGTCCTTGGTAATTCATCGGCACGAGGCCGCGGATACCTAAGCCTTCAACCCCGTATTCTAAACCGCTGAGGGGCTGCTTTTGGGTGTTGGTTTCGACAATGGTTTTACGGATTGCGGTGAGGTCATCACCAAATTTTTCAGGGCGATGCAGGCGTAAAAACGAGGTCGCGGGTGGGGTGTGAAACTGAAATTGCTGCACGGCAAAATCTTGTTTAAGGCGCGTAAATAGCGGTTGAGTGCGTTGAAGTAGTGCTTCACGGTCGCGCTCGGCAAAGTTACTTTGGATCTCAGGTGTGAGTGAGATTAAGGTTGCCATCGCCTGTGCTCTTTGTCCCGATGAGACGATATTTGCCACCGCGGTTTCGTATAACTTATGTAATTCCCGTTGCTCAGACTCCCTTATTTGGCGACTGAATTCTGATAGCACCAGCGGCATGATAAAGCTCATCACCGCAAATAGCAGTAGGCTGATGCCTAACACTATCCGAGTGCTAATGTTTAAATTCTTCACAGTAAACCTCCCAGTATCCGTATGTCTGTCTGAATATCTTTTTGAATATTATAGAGATACTGCTTTTTATATTTGCGAGCGGGTGAACCTTTTTCAGTTGTTTTTCAGTTTTTTGCGGATTTCGTGGCAGCGTGCACAGATCTTTTCTGAGCAGAAAATATTTACTTAGCCTGCTAACTAAGTATAATACTTAGCAGGCTAAGTAAATGAGTAAGCATCATGTATAAAGAGCTCGAGCGCTTAAAGGAGTTATCCCTCGCGGAACATTTAGGTCGCCTGCACCGCTTATGGCGTACCGTGGCGGATGTGGAATTAGCACCACTTGGGTTAACCCATCCTCGTTGGACCGCGTTGTGGAAGTTATTGCGTCTAGGTGACAACGTGAGCCAAAAGGTGTTAGCGGATGCGCTGGAAATTGAATTGGCTTCTTTGATGCGTACCTTAGGGCAACTTGAGGAGCAAGGTTTAGTCGAGCGTCATTGCTGCACTAAAGATAAGCGCGCCCGAATCGTGTCGCTAACACCCG
>NZ_AKZL01000096.1:0-15813 GCF_000282755.1 Shewanella sp. POL2 | reverse complement strand
AAGTGGTGATCAATATGAAGCCTGAGCTCATTGGCAATATTCATCAACAAATTCTCCACGGTGGTGTCACCGCCACAGTGCTTGATGTCGTAGGAGGGCTCACCGCCTTTGCAGGACTGGTCGCTAGCCGTGATGATTGGACGGTAGAAGAGTTACAGCAACGGCTGCAAACCTTAGGCACTATTGATATGCGTGTCGATTACCTGCGCCCCGGGCGTGGACAGATTTTCACTGGCACCGGCAGTGTGATCCGAGCTGGCAATCGCGTCTCGGTCTGCCGAATGGAGTTACACAACGAGCAAGGAACCCATATCGCCTTCGGCACTGGCACTTATATGGTGGGATAGTCCGTTGTCACCCATCGTTTTTTCAAGATTGATTTACCGTATTCAACATCAATAAGCTAAAGGGAAACACCTTGATTCTTCAGCTGTTTCCCTCTTATTCATTTCGATCACTCGTCATCAGAGACATCCTGTAACGAAAAAGGCGGCTGTACACACCTTGAGTCAATTCCCATAGCCTCCTACAATCGCCGTCCTGTTGTCCTTCGAAGATGTCTCATGCCTGATACCGAATACCGCAAAGGGATCCTACTTGCCGTCAGTGCTTACTGTATGTGGGGATTTGCGCCCTTATATTTCAAACTACTCCACAATGTTTCGGCGACCGAAATTTTACTGCATCGGGTGATCTGGTCATTTGTATTTATGGTGATCATCATGCTGTTTATTGGCGGTTTTGGAAAACTGCGTCAGCTG
Organism: Shewanella sp. POL2; assembly: GCF_000282755.1. Taxonomy (NCBI): domain Bacteria; kingdom Pseudomonadati; phylum Pseudomonadota; class Gammaproteobacteria; order Alteromonadales; family Shewanellaceae; genus Shewanella; species Shewanella sp. POL2. The sequence continues at coordinate 15,052 of NZ_AKZL01000096.1, read as the reverse complement.
TTTAAACAGCCCAAACAACTGCTTGTACTGACAATCACCTCCCTGTTAATTGCAGGTAACTGGTTGATTTTTATCTGGGCAGTGAATAATGATCATATGCTCGATGCCAGCTTGGGTTACTTTATTAATCCCCTACTGAATGTGCTGCTCGGCATGCTGTTTTTAGGGGAAAGATTACGTAAGTTGCAATGGTTTGCCGTCGCGCTGGCGAGTACTGGTGTGCTGATCCAATTAGTCTCATTCGGCTCAATCCCCATTGTCTCCCTCGCCTTAGCGGGCACCTTCGGGGTATATGCTCTGCTGCGTAAAAAGGTCAACGTGGATGCTAAATCGGGTCTGCTAGTCGAAACCGCCATTCTGCTACCGGTCGCATTGGTTTATCTGGTCGCAACCTTAAATAGCGCCACGGCGAATATGCTCACCAACGATTGGCACCTTAATTTATTGTTGATGGCAGCCGGGATTGTTACCACGATTCCACTATTGTGTTTTGCTGGTGCAGCGGTACGTATTCCATTGTCTATGCTCGGCTTTTTCCAATATATCGGCCCGAGTATTATGTTTATTCTCGCAGTAACCTTATTCAATGAACCCTTCGATGCAGAGAAGAGCATCACCTTTGGCTTTATTTGGGGCGCTCTATTGGTGTTCACCTTCGATATGGCCTATAAACGCAAAACGGCGCGATAATATCGCGCTGTAGCCAATGGTTACAAAAGTAGTGGTAAGTGTACTGGACCTGCTACTTTTGTAGTTGGGCTAAAAATTTCTCGCCCTCGGGTATAGATAAGAGCAGATTGTAGCCTCGCGTCGTTGGCACTAACACTAGCTCGGATTTATCCGTCACTGCCACAAATGCCTTGCCCTTCCCCTTCAAATTAAACCAGCCGAGTTGAAACCCTGACATACCGATACCATTGGTTTTAAAGCTGGGTACCAAATCCACCTCCAGCTTCAAGTCGATAAGACGCGCCTGCTCGACTAACAGTTCGGAACGCGCTAATTGCACTTTATAGAAGGGAATATCGAGTTTTAGCTCGGTGTCGGTTAACGCGATTTCAGCATTATGGGATTGATAAAACACCCAAGAAAATCCGCCAATCATTACTAACAAGATGCCTAAGCTCGCCGATTTAGCCACTTTCGGCATAGGTTTAACCCACAACATCCACAGTACGCCAGCTAAACCTAACAGCAAGATAATAAAGCTTAAAATTGAAGTTTGAGTCAGAGGCGCGAGAGAGAAAAACTGAGTCACCATGGTGGGCAGTCCTTAAGGAAGAAAAGCTTAATCTGCCAACAAAGACATATTATGTCAACAAAAATGCCAGCGCTAGGCTGGCATCTTATCAAGCGTAAAAAGCTTACAGATCAAGTGCGAGAATTTTAGAGCGGCGCTGATAGTTATACAGCTGCTTTTTCTTCTGCGGCAATGCATCCACATCTTCAATCACAAAGCCATGTTCTAAGAACCAGTGAATGCTGCGGGTAGTCAAGGCAAACAAACGGGAATAACCCCGATGACGCGCCTGACCTATGATGTTTTTCAGCAGCAGACTGCCCCTATCCGCATCACGATAATCAGGGTGCACCACAAGGCAAGCAAACTCACCGGCATTATCTTCTTCGAACGGATACAAAGCCGCACAGCCAATCACTAAGCCATCACGCTCAATCAACATAAACTGCTCGATCTCAATCTCAAGCTGCTCACGGCTTCGGCGCACTAAAATGCCTTGCTCTTCCAGAGGACGGATTAAATTGAGGATTCCACCAATATCACTAATCGACGCGCGGCGCAGACGCTCAGCGCTCTCTGTTACGATTTGCGTACCTATGCCTTCGCGGGAAAACAACTCCTGCAGCAAGGCACCATCATCAAGATAGCTAACCAAATGACAACGGGGCACGCCATTACGGCACGCATCAATACTCGCCTTGAGGAAAGCCATCGTGCCCACACAGGCAGAACCTTGCTCAGCAAGCTTAGCCAGAATATTTTGCGCATCATTTGGCATTAATTCAGCAATCACATCGCCATTACGATCGAGAATGCCGTTTTGCGAACTAAAGCCAATCATCTTGTCGGCCTTCAGCTTGATAGCAACCTGAGTGGCAATCTCTTCAGCCGTGAGGTTAAAGCTTTCGCCAGTGACGGATGCAGCAATCGGCCCCATCAACACGATACAGTGATTATCGAGCTGACGCTTAAGCCCTTGAGTATCGATACGGCGCACTTTGCCGCTTAGACAAAAATCCACACCATTATCGACGCCCAGTGGCTGAGCAATCACAAAGTTACCGCTGACTAAGTTAATTTGCGCACCTTGCATCGGCGTATTGCTTAAACTCATCGATAAACGCGCGGTAATATCAAACTGTAATGCACCCGCGACTTGCTTAATGACTTTGAGTGAGTCTTCATCCGTGATACGTACACCTTCGTGGTAGGCGGGTTCAATCCCATTGGCGGCTAACGCTGCATCGATTTGCGGCCTCGCGCCATACACCAACACCACTTTAATACCCAAACTGTGTAACAACGCCACGTCATTCAAAATGCCGCGAAATTGATTTTGTGCTAAAGCCTCGCCACCCAACATCACCACAAAGGTTTTCCCTCTATGGGCATTAACGTAAGGGGCAGAATGACGAAATCCATCAACCAGTTCAGTGGTACGCACGCGTTGTTTACACCTCATATTTAAGCTGGTAACCCCAAAATGGCTTACCAGGAGTGAATAACGAAAACCCGCGTATAGTATTGCATTTTAATTCACCAATAAAGAATTTATTCTCATTAAAATGCAGTTTTAATACAATAAAGTGCTTATATTTTCAAAAAATTGCACTTTTGATAAATGGTCACATTTTTTTAACCAAATATGATTTAGTCGCAATCGCCAAATATGGGACAGATTTATCTCATCTTGATGACGAAAAGCCAAAAAAAAGCCCCTTAGATAAGGGGCTTTTCTCGAAACACTAAACAAGGATTACTTGATTTTTGCTTCTTTGTAGATAACGTGCTGACGAATAACTGGATCAAATTTTTTGATTTCCATTTTTTCTGGCATGTTACGCTTGTTTTTTTCAGTTGTGTAGAAGTGACCAGTTTTAGCTGTAGAAACTAATTTGATCTTCTCACGATTACCTTTAGCTTTAGCCATGATCTATTACACCTTCTCGCCACGGGCACGAAGTTCAGCAACAACAACTTCAATACCTTTCTTATCGATCAGACGGATACCTTTAGTAGATACACGTAACTGTACGAAACGTTTTTCTTCTTCTAACCAAAAACGGTGGTTTTGTAGGTTAGGTAAAAAACGACGACGGGTCGCGTTTTTTGCGTGCGAACGGTTGTTACCAACCATCGGCTTCTTGCCAGTAACTTGGCATACTCTTGACATGTCAATCTTCTCCAAAAACAATTTTAACGCTCGAGCATTAATGTGCCTCGTATGGCCGTCGCCCGAGGCACAAAGAGGGCGCATTTTATACACGATCACAGAGTGAAGATCAAGTGTTAGATTAATTAATCCAGCCTCGTTCCGCGAAGGAAACTATCTCTCGATCACCAACAACCATATGATCCAACAGGGATACATCTATGGTTGCCAACGCATTTTTTAATCGCTCAGTTATTCGTCTGTCAGCCTGACTGGGCTCGGCAATACCAGACGGATGATTGTGACACACTATGACGGCAGCAGCCTTTTTCTCCAGCACTAAGCTGACCACTTCACGTGGGTACACTGAGGCTGAATCTATTGTTCCGCGGAATAATTCGACGAACTGAATCACTCTATGCTGGCTATCCAGCAGCAAAATTGCGAACACTTCATAGGAGCGGTCAGCTAATTGTCTCATTAAATAATCCCGAGTTAAATCGGGATTTGTCAAAACCTGACCTCTCTGCAGGTTTTCTTGTGCCACACGCCTCGCTAATTCAGCCGCGGCTTGAAGCTGGGCGTATTTTACAGGTCCCACGCCAGGAAGTCGACACACCTGATGCTTTGGTGCGCAAAGTAAGCTTCTTAAACCACCAAATTCTTGAATAAGTGAACGGGCAAGGTCTACGGCATTCAGCCCAGACAGGCCATTACGCAACAACACCGCCAGTAATTCGGCATCCGAGAGATGACTGGCGCCTTTTAGCAATAACTTATCCCGCGGCCCTTCGCCCTCTGGCCAATCCTTAATCGCCATGTGACCTCCTGTCGTCGCATATTTTTACTTTAGCAAGTATGGACGAGATTTTTTGAACTGGGACAGTCACGCCAATTCATCGCTTTGTGGTATGGTTGGCGACATTATTTCAATCTCGGATGATGTCTGTGAGCCTGATAACGAAAAACGTCCTGCTGGGTATTGGTGGCGGCATTGCGGCCTACAAAAGTGCGGATTTAGTGCGCCGCTTAAAAGAACGCGGCTTTGATGTACGTGTGGTCATGAGCCAAAGTGCGATAGAATTTATTACCCCACTCACACTGCAAGCCTTATCAGGGCATCCGGTATCATCGAGCTTACTCGATCCCGCTGCCGAAGCGGCGATGGGGCATATTGAACTGGCGCGCTGGGCCGATTTAGTCATTATCGCCCCTGCAACGGCGAATTTACTGGCCCGTATCAATGCAGGCATGGCGGATGAATTAATCACAACCACTTGTCTTGCCACTGAAGCGCCAATTGCGCTCTGTCCAGCAATGAATCAGCAGATGTATCGTAATCTCGCCACTCAAGCCAATTTAGCCAGTTTACAAAGCCGTGGTTACACCCTATGGGGACCGGCAAGTGGCAGTCAAGCTTGCGGTGAAGTGGGCCCTGGCCGCATGCTCGAACCGCTCGAAATTGCCGAACTCGCGAGTCGCTTTTTTGCAACAAAAGATGTCTATGCTGAACAGGAGTCACAACCGCTAGCAGGCCAATCGGTACTGATCACTGCAGGCCCAACCCGCGAAGCCATCGATCCTGTACGCTATATCTCTAATCACAGCTCAGGCAAGATGGGCTTTGCCTTAGCGAAGGCCGCGGCCGATATGGGCGCAGTTGTGACCTTGGTCGCAGGACCCGTAAATTTAGCCACGCCTGAAGGGGTGACACGAATCGATGTCGAATCGGCGCAAAACATGCTCGAGGCGGTGATGAACCATGTTGATAAAAAAGATATTTTTATCGGCTGTGCGGCGGTTGCTGACTATCGCGTCAGCGATATTGCCACCAGTAAAATCAAAAAGTCAGCGGAAGAAATGCAACTTGCGCTGGTGAGGAATCCTGATATCTTAGCGACGGTCGCAAGCTTGGCAAACCGTCCTTTTATGGTGGGATTTGCCGCCGAAACCCATGATGTAGAAGCCTACGCCCGCGATAAACTCAAACGTAAAAATTTGAATATGATCGCGGCAAACGATGTATCCGTTGCTGGTCTAGGCTTTAACGCCGATGCCAATGCCCTGCGCGTATTCTGGCCACAGGGTAGTCAAGATTTGCCTGCTACCGATAAACTCACGTTGGCTCGGCAATTACTTTCGTTGATAGTGAAAGAAAAACAACACAAATGAAAACACCGATTGAATTAAAGATCCTCGATTCCCGTATTGGCTCTGAATTCCCGCTGCCTGCCTATGCCACACCAGGCAGCGCAGGCATGGATCTTCGCGCCATGATAGATACCACAATGACGATAGCCCCAGGAGAAACTCAGTTAATCCCAACGGGTATCGCCATCCACGTAGCAGATCCAGGCCTTGCAGCAGTGATTTTACCGCGTTCAGGCCTTGGGCATAAGCACGGTATCGTCCTTGGAAATCTGGTTGGGCTTATCGATTCGGATTATCAGGGGCCCTTAATGGTCTCTTGTTGGAACCGCAGCGATACCCCATTTACCTTAGAAATCGGTGATCGTCTCGCACAACTGGTGTTTGTCCCTGTGGTACAAGCACAATTCAAACTCGTTGATGAGTTCGATAGCTCAGACCGTGGTGAAGGTGGATTTGGCCATTCTGGCACTAAATAACCTGAATCGTTATTGAGCGAAGGATACTGCAATGGCTGTAAGCCCAAAAATTAATCGTCGTGAACACATACTGCAATGCCTAGCACAAATGCTAGAAACCAGCCCAGGACAACGTATTACCACCGCTAAACTCGCCTCAGAAGTGGGCGTATCGGAAGCGGCACTCTATCGCCACTTCCCGAGTAAAGCGCGGATGTTTGAAGGGTTAATTGAGTTTATTGAAGAGTCATTACTCTCTCGTATCAACATCATCATGGATGATGAAAAAGACACCATGAAACGCTGTCAACTGGTGCTGCAACTACTGCTGATTTTTGCCGAGCGTAATCCAGGGATCTCGCGCGTCCTCAATGGTGATGCGCTTTTAGGTGAAAATGAGCGTCTGCGTAGCCGCATTAGTACGCTATTTGCAAAAATAGAAACTCAACTTAAGCAAATTTTGCGGGAAAAGACCCTGCGAGAAGGCAAAGGCTTTAATTTAGATGAGGCTATTTTAGCTAATTTGCTGTTAGCCTTCGCAGAGGGGCGAATTGCTCAATTTGTCCGCAGTGAGTTTAAACTAAAACCCACACAACACTTCGATGAACAGTGGCGCTTTATTCAGCATCAGCTGTTGCAAAGCTAATGATTTATCAACATAAAGGACGGTAATCACCGTCCTTTCTTTTATCCCGACTCCTTGTATCAGTAGTGCTTTTGCTTTAATCTTGTTTACACATTGTTAAAACTAAAACCACAATAATATTACAAGGATGTCAGATGAAATCTTTGCCATTTGCTGCATTGGCCGTAATTTGCTTACCCATCATGCCAATCAACACATTCGCGGCTGAAACATCGGCCAAGAATGCATTATCACAATCACAATTATTCAGTCGCGGTGATGAGTACGCTGATGTGAAAATATCACCTACCGGCAAATACTTAAGTGCAATTACCAGTGTTGAGGGTAAAAATGTACTCATAGTATTAGATGCTCAAACCAAAAAACTGCTGAATGCGATTCGCTTCCCAAGCAACGCCCAGGTAGGCACCTATGAATGGGCCAATAGCGAGCGTATTGTACTGGCAAAAGAATACCTTAAGGGCTGGAGCGATGTGCCCCAATACTACGGCGAATTAATGGCGGTCAACGCCGATGGTTCTCGCCCTAAATATCTCTTTGGATATAACAGCGGTGAGCAACAGACAGGTTCAAATATCAAGAAAAACACCGCCATAAATGCCACAGCATTCATTCTGGATCCTCTTCCGGATGATGAACGCTATATGCTGGTCAATGCGCTCCCATGGACTGGTGCCCCTGACTTGAGTGAAACGCCTCAGGATGTCTACCGCGTTGACCTTTTTAGCGGGGTGCGTAAACGCATCACAGGCTCTCCCATAGGCCAAGCTCGCTTTATGACCGACCATGATGGTGAAGTCCGCTTTGTGGCAGGGAAAGACAGCAAAAACATCACTAAAGTGTTTTACCGCAAAGATGGCGAGTGGATAAATACCGATAAACTCAACCTTGGCTTAAGTGATTTTACACCGATCTCCTTCGCTGATAATAAAAATACCATCTATGCTGCGGGTCGAGTAGGCACTGAAACCTTAGGCGTCTATCGCATCAACCTCGAAACAGGCGAGAAGGCCGAGATCATTCAAGATGAGGTCGTTGATCCCAATAACTTCTGGATCAACGGTACCAATAAGCAGCTTTATGCCGTTGAGTTTGAAAATGGCTATCCAAGCTATGCCTTTGTGGATAACAACGACAGCCACGCCAAACTACTTAAGGATTTAATTGCTGCCCTACCTGGGCATCAAGTACGGATTGTCAGCGAAACCCGTAATGGTGAGCAATTGGTGGTGATTGCATTTAATGACCGCAATCCCGGTGATTACTATGTGTTTGATACGAAAAAGCTCAAGCTAGAGTATCTATCCGCCGCCCGTAAATGGCTCGACCCAGAGCAAATGGCGGAGGTCAAACCTATTAGCTTCACTAACCGCGATGGCCAGAAAATACATGGCTATTTAACCTTACCCTTCGGCAAAGAAGCCAAAAATTTACCCTTGGTCGTTAATCCCCATGGCGGTCCCCATGGCATTCGTGACTGGTGGGGATTTGATCCACAAAATCAATTACTTGCTAAAAACGGCATGGCGGTGTTGCAGGTTAACTTCCGCGGCTCAGGTGGTTATGGTGAGGCCTTCCAGCAAGCTGGCTATCGAAAATGGGGCTCCGATATTCAGCACGACATAATAGACGCAACTCAATACGTCATTGACCAAGGCTTTGCCGATAAGGAACGGGTATGTATCGCTGGCGGTAGCTTTGGCGGCTATAGCGCACTACAAAGCGCGGTATTGGCGCCCGATATGTTTAAATGCGCGGTAGGGGTTGCCGGTGTGTATGATCTGGAGTTGATGTTTAATGAAGGTGACATCGCCAGAACACGTTCAGGAACAAGCTATCTTAAGGACGTACTTGGCCAAGATAAAGCCACCCTAAAAGCCATGTCTCCCTCTGAAAACGTTGCTAAATTAAAAGCGAACCTCTTACTGGTGCACGGTGGTGAAGATGAGCGAGCGCCAATTGAACAGTTGGAATCACTCGAAAAAGCCCTCAAAGCCCATAATTATCCCTACCAAAAACTGGTGATGGATAGCGAAGGTCATGGTTTTTATAACGATACTCATAGAGCCAAGTATTACGATCAGATGTTGAGCTTCTTAAAAACTAACCTGAAACTTTAGCCTTAACTAAAATAAAAGCTATCTTCATCAAGATAATGATGTTTTAGCGCCCCAAGGAGCCGATAATCGATAAGGACTATCGGCTTTTTCATCTTCAGCGTGAGCGTTTTTTGGTATGAATTATCCGCAATTCGCGCTATTCTGCCCCACCTTGTTCTTGTCCAAGTGACAACGAATCGATTTATACCCTAGCGCACCTGATTGCTGATATTCAGCGACCAGTGCTAGGTTTTCAGTGATAGCCGCTACTGAAGTAGTGGAGGATAAAAATGTCATTAAGTGAAGCAGCAGTAAAAGTACAGGCCGCCCTGCAAGAGCGCGGACTTGAAACCCCCATGCTCCCCAGTGTGTTTACTCCTGAAGAGCGTAAGGACAAGATTGAACACCATATGAAGGAAATTCTGACGCTCATGTCACTGGATCTTTCTGATGACAGTCTTGCCGATACCCCACGCCGCATCGCCAAAATGTATGTCGACGAAATCTTCTCCGGTCTAGATTATGCGAACTTCCCGAAGATCACTGTGATTGATAACAAAATGGGCTTTGATGAAATGGTGCGCGTACAGGATATTAGCCTGACCAGTACCTGTGAACATCACCTTGTCACTATTGATGGCACGGCAACCATTGCGTATCTTCCACGTAAAAAAATTATTGGTTTATCAAAGATTAACCGCATTGTACGTTTCTTTGCCCAACGTCCTCAGGTACAAGAGCGTTTAACTCAGCAAGTGTTAGTCGCGCTGCAGACCTTGCTCGAAACTAAAGATGTTGCGGTTAAAATGGATGCGGTGCATTACTGCGTAAAATCCCGCGGCGTAATGGACTCCACCAGCTCCACCACCACGACGGCCTTAGGTGGTATTTTTAAATCCAACCCAGCGACCCGCGCCGAGTTTTTACACCAGTCGAAGTAAGACCTTACTTTGTGTGAGATATAAAAAAACGCTGCCATTCTTATTGAATTGCAGCGTTTCTGTTTTAGCGGTTTATAACACGCTTAAGCCTTATTAGGCCTCGATGCCATACTGCTCACGGTACTGGCTTACCGCTGCTAGTTGCGCTTCCATACCTGGTTTTTCAGATAAATAGCTGATCAGATCCGCAAGCTTGATAATCGCCACAATACCACAGCCAAAATCACGCTCGACCTCTTGGATGGCTGACAATTCGCTCTTGCCCTTCTCTTGTCTATCCAGCGCGATTAATACGCCTGCCAGCTGCGCTTGATGAGCTTCGATGATTTCCATCGACTCACGGATCGCCGTCCCCGCAGTGATCACATCGTCCACCAGCATCACCCGACCTTTAAGCTCGCTACCGACTAAGCTACCGCCCTCACCGTGATCTTTTTTCTCTTTACGGTTAAAGCAGTAAGGAATATCGATATCGTGATGTTCGCACAAAGCCACCGCTGTCGTGGTCGCAATCGGAATACCTTTGTAAGCAGGGCCAAACAACAGATCGTACTCTATGCCAGAATCCACTAACGCCGCCGCATAAAAACGCCCTAAACGGGCTAAATCACGGCCAGTATTGAATAGGCCAGCATTAAAGAAATAAGGACTGATACGGCCCGATTTAAGGGTAAACTCGCCGAATCGCAACACCTGACGCTCTAGGGCAAATTCAATAAACTCACGTTGATAGGCTTTCACAATCTCTCCTTACGACTTTAACGTTCTATTTTTATTGGGTTATAGCAATATTGATTTAATAAAAAGCCCCATAACGGGGCTTTTTATCAATAACAATTAATTTAATGCGGCTTTCTGCACATCGACGATTTCGCGAATACTGTTCTTCGCTAAACCAAGTAGCTCAATCAACTCTTCGTGAGTAAACGGCTCACCTTCGGCAGTGCCTTGAATTTCGATAATCTTACCGGTTTCTGTCATTACCACGTTCATATCGGTTTCGGCTGCGCTGTCTTCAACATACTCTAAGTCGCTTATCGCTTCACCGTTGTAGATACCCACGCTGACCGCAGCGATTAAGAACTTAAGCGGGTTAGATTTAATAATGCCTTTACCACGAGCCCAGTTAAGCGCATCCACTAAGGCGACACAAGCACCAGTGATTGACGCGGTGCGAGTACCACCATCAGCTTGGATCACATCACAATCGATGACAATGGTGTTTTCACCCAGCGCTTTCATATCCACACAGGCACGCAACGCACGGCCGATAAGACGTTGAATTTCTTGCGTGCGGCCAGATTGTTTACCACGAGCGGCTTCACGGTCCATACGACTATGGGTTGAGCGTGGCAACATGCCGTATTCCGCCGTTACCCAGCCTTGGCCCTGACCTTTAAGGAAACGCGGTACACCCTCAGTAAAACTGGCGGTACAAAGCACTTTGGTTTCGCCAAATTCGACTAACACAGAACCTTCGGCATGGGCCGTAAATTGGCGAGTGATAGTAATGGGGCGTGTTTGTGCTGGCGTTCTGTTACTTGGACGCATGCGAAATTCCTGTATTCTGAGTCATTGACCGATTTTGGCTGCATATTATAGGGTTTTGTGCCTATAGATGCCATGCTTAGGGTGATTCTCTAGCAAACTCGTCACACAAACACCTAATCCTCCTCGCGAGTAGTGGTATGCCTTTAATCCTAAAGCCATTGACTCTATAATCGCCTCTCATTATGACGATTAAACCACTAGGACAACCCATGATCCAAAGCATGACAGCCTACGCTCGCATTGAGCACAAAGCACAATGGGGCACTGCCTCTTGGGAAATTCGCTCAGTCAACCAGCGTTATCTCGAAACTTACCTACGTCTGCCAGAACAATTCCGCAGCTTCGAGCCCGTTTTGCGCGACCGCCTGCGTAAACGCTTAAGCCGCGGTAAAGTCGAGGTCAATTTACGCTACGAATTAGCCGATAACAGCAATAACGAACTTAAATTAAACCAAGGGTTAGCCAAACAGCTACTCGACGCCGCTAGTTGGCTCAAACAAGAAGCCGGACAAGGCGAAGTCAACCTCACCGATATTTTGCGCTGGCCAGGAGTACTTTCTAGTGCTGAGCAGGATATGGACGCGGTTGGTGCCGATTTAATGACCGCCTTCGACTTAGCTATCGACCAATTCATTGAAGCCCGTGGGCGTGAAGGCGCAGCCATCAAAGACATGCTCTTAAGCCGTTTAGACGGCGTCAGCGAGCAAATCGCCGTTGTGCGCGAGCATATGCCTAAAGTCATGGAATATCAGCGCGATAAACTCACCAATCGCCTCGCCGAAATCAAAGGTGAACTCGATCCCGCCCGCATCGAGCAGGAGATGATCTTATTAGCGCAAAAACAAGATGTGGCAGAGGAAATGGACAGGCTCGAAGCCCATGTTAACGAAGCCCGCCGCATCCTCAAAAAAGGCGGCAGCGAAGGTCGCCGTTTAGATTTTATGATGCAAGAATTTAACCGCGAATCGAACACCCTCGCCTCTAAATCCATCAGCACCGAAATCACCGCCGCCGCCGTCGAGCTCAAAGTGCTCATCGAACAAATGCGCGAGCAGATCCAAAACGTTGAATGATATCCATAGGCATCCATAAAGCACCATTAACCATTGTTTTTGATTGGTTTTAATATTTAACCCGTCTACTAACATCCATCTATACCCACCACTACCCACCGCCATATGGTGGGTATATTGGTGGGTATGCTACAATAACTCCGATCGTCAGTGGTGGGTATTATTGGCTTTCATAAAAGCAACCTTAAGGTCATGATGGGGAATGGATTTATGGGAAACCTGACAGTAAAAGAGATTGAGTCCAAGGCTAAAGGAGAACCTGGCCGGTATGCAGATGGAGCCGGTCTGTATTTTGTTGTCCCAAAGCTTGGCGTTCCATATTGGATGCTCCGTTACACGGCGCAATCCAAACGCAAGGAAATGACCTTAGCAAAATACAGTGATATGTCTCTTGCGGATGCGCGTGCGGAAGCTGCTACCAAAATGAAACAGTTTCGCGATGGTCTCGACCCGCTCATAGCCAAAAAACGTGCAGAGCAATCCAAAATCAAAACCGTTGATGATCTCTTTGCCGATTGGCATTTAGGTAACATTAAAAGACTCAAGCACCACGAAATCCCCGAACGTATCTACCGTAAAGACATTGCTCCCCATATAGGCAGCTTCAACGTCGATAGCGTCACAGCCAGAGACATAAAGGCTGTATTACAAGCCATTGCAGCCACTAACCGCCCAGCAATAGCTAACGATGCTCTAATGTACTGCAAGCAGCTTTTTAATCACGGCATAAAGCTGGATCTGCTTGGCGCAAATCCCGCAAGTGCATTTTCTATATCAGATGCTGGTGGCTTAGAAAAAAGTAAAGACCGCGCTTTAACGCGAGAGGAAGTCACCACGTTTTTTAAAATCGCTAGGGAAAATAGTAACAGCTTTAGCCGTGACAACTATCTAGCATGTGCACTACTGATTACATTGGGAGTACGTAAGTCTGAGTTAGCTGAAGCGCCTTGGAAGGAGTTTAATCTTGATGAGAAGGTGTGGAATCTGTCAAAAAACAGGAGCAAATCTGGAGTGGGTATTGCGATTCCATTGCCGCCCATAGTGATGGAATGGCTATATGAGCTAAAAATCAGAGCATATGACTCCGAGTATGTCTTCCCCAGCAGACGCTCAAGTAAAAATCCCCATATGGGTCCTGATACGCTAAACCGAGCAATCACTAAACTATTTGGCCACGAAGCCGGTAAGAAAAAACAACCCCCAAACTTAATGGGTGATATGCCCCACTTCACTGTGCACGATCTACGTCGTACCTGCCGCACCCTGCTTGCAAAACAAGGAACGCCAGGGCACGTTGCAGAGCGTTGCCTTAACCACAAACTAAAGGGTGTTGAAGGGATTTATAACCAGCATGATTATTTCGATGAGCGAAGGGAAGCGTTAGAAAAATTGTCACAATATTTAAAATTGATTATAAACACCTAATACTGAAATAATAACTATTTAGATCTAGCTCAGTTAAAGGCTTTTTAACTGAGCTTAGTATCTCAAATATCAATAGTAATATCTTACCTAAACTGGGTAAATCCTAACACATTGACCATAAATCCTTCACACGCCATAAAACCAATTAGTCCGCCAATAAATTGAGGTCCAACACTCCAAAATATACGTTTATAAAATGCATCCATAGCACCTGATGTAAAGTATGCATCTGGCCTAACAAAGCTTAAAAATACTCCACCTATAAAGGAGCCAATCGTCATAAACAGAGTTCCAGATAAAATGAAAGCTATCCATCCCCAAAAACCAAGTTCAACGTTGCTCTTGAATATTGTCAACAAAGCCATTGATAGTACTAATAAAAAACAAATTATCAGATATTTAATAAACCGGTCCATTTTTGAAACTCTCCTAACTGCTTTAAAATTAAGAGATTAGTAATAGCTATAACAAGTCATCTCGAAGGTGAGCGGATAGAGAAAATATATTAGATTTACCCCATCAACTGGTTCAGTCAGATTTGATGCAATAACCAACCTCCAAACTCATATTAGAAACCCTAATACATAACCAAAATATCCCAAAATGGGATATTTTACAACTTCGTCTACTATCGGCCCATGAAACAAAAGCTATGGTCGGATAGAGAAGAAGCCTTACGTAATGAATTGAAAGCTATGCGTAAAAATGCAGGCCTCAGTCAAAGTGAGCTCGCTCTTAAATTAGAAAAGCCCCAAAGTTTCGTATCCAAGTACGAGAGCGGGGAGCGTCAACTCAAAATCTTAGAACTTGAGCAGGTTTGCCTTGCCTGTGGCACATCAGCGCATGCATTTTTGAAAGGTTTTAGTGAGCAGTATCTAGAAAAAAACGAATAAAAAAGCCTCACTAAAGAGGCTTAACGCTATTAGGTCGCTTCAACGAACAACAAATCAAACTTGTGCTTTAGCTACAGTAAAACTTGGCTAGCTTTCTAAGCCGCCTGTGAAGTGGTGAATAAAAGCCGTCGGCTGCGCCCTAGTCCTCGCGTTTCTAAGCTGCCTGTAAGGCAGTGAACAGGTGCAAAAGGCCACAGAAAACCTTTCATTTTTTCTAAGCTGCCTGTAAGGCAATGAACTATGTAGGCATTTTAGTTCACCATCGAATATATTTCTAAGCTGCCTGTAAGGCAGTGAACATTTAAAACGCCGCCGCGAAATGTACCCATCATTTCTAAGCTGCCTGTAAGGCAGTGAACGGGGTCGTTGGCGGTCACCATGTGGTTTTCACTTTCTAAGCTGCCTGTAAGGCAGTGAACGGGGTCG
>NZ_AKZL01000095.1:0-15924 GCF_000282755.1 Shewanella sp. POL2 | reverse complement strand
ATTAAATCGTAATAACCGGATAGATCGGTATAAAGCGCGTTAGAAGACATAGCAGCGAAGAGAAGGCATGGGCAATTAAGGGTGGCGCATGATATATCAGTTAGCCCAGAACCGATACACACAATTCCACAACCAATCTGAGTGCAAGGCACTTGGAGCACATTAATTCAATAAAACAATGCTACAGCGCAGCATAACAATCTAAGGCGTCAAAGGTAGTTAAATACTCGAGTTGGGGTTTGGCGAAGTAGTAACCTTGAAAATAGTTAATTCCACGGCCAACAAGATAGTCTAACTCCGCTTTACTCTCGATCCCTTCGGCCAGCACCTGAGTGTTAAGCGTGCTACAAATCCCGAGCACCTCATCGATAACAAACTGTTTTTGTTTGTCTAAATGGATATCTCTGATCAACTCCATATCGAGTTTTAATACCTGAGGGCGCAAAAACTCTAACCAACTCAAATCAGCGAAACCACTGCCAAAGTCGTCGATGGCGGTGATAAATCCCCGTTTAGCGTAGCTGTCAAAAATACGGCTCAATTTGGCTCTATCGACAATTTGCTCACCCTCAGTGACTTCAAACATGATGTTATGAATATTAAAACCAAAGAGGTCGGCGGCTTCAATCGAGGCGCGGATACAGGTTTCAGGGTTATAAACCGCATTAGGTAAAAAGTTGATACTTAATATTTTATCAAGGCCAAGCTTAGCGGCGGTTTCAATGGCTTTGACCCGACAAGCCTGATCAAAGTAGTACTTATTGCTTTCGTTTATACGCTCAAACACCCAAGCAGCACCTTCGCCATTTGGGCCGCGCACTAGGGCTTCATAACCATAAATCTGCTGATTTGGCCAATCGATAATGGGCTGAAATGCCATACGAATTTCAAATCCGAGTGACTTACCACTTAAACAGTCCATACAGGTTTGTTGCTTGATTCGAGAGGGAAAATCCATCATAGGTCTCCATAACCTTATCCTCTCTCAGTGTGGGGATAAATCGCTAATTTTGCCAGCGTTTAGTGCCTTTGCTCTGATAAAACATGCAACATTGTAAATATGTTGACTCAGAATTAACCGATTGCGCCCCATAACAGCAATGGATGAGCCAAAGAATTCTCATCCATTGCATCTCGTTATGACTTATTTGAGTTTATAAACCACTTCGACTCTATCTTCGATAGTCACTTGGCCATATTGATAGCTTTCGGCGGCGCCCATGGCATCGGCCTTAGCATTCATACGTAACATCACCGGTTGCACAGGGCGTTGATCATAATAACGAATTTGCCAAATCTTACCTAGGTTTTCCCCAAATCCCTTGGCTAAGGATTCTGCTTTTTGTTTGGCATCGACAATCGCCGCTTGGCGCGCCTTGGCCACATACTCGGCCTCTTTACTCGATTTAAGGGCGATATTATTAACCCTGTTGATCCCCTCCTCTAAGGCGGAGTCTAAAATCGTATTTAAACGTGCCAAATCGTTAATAGTCACAGTGACTTGGCGACTCGCGGTGTAACCAGTTAGCTCAGGTGCTTTATCCTGCACATACACATATTGGGGTTGCAGATTTAAGTTGGCGCTTTGGATCTGCTCCTTGGTAATCCCCGCGGCCGTCAAACGGGCGATAAATTTCGCCACCGCCGCATCCGAGTTATCTTTAGCCGCCTTAGCGTCTTTCTCGGTGACAGCCACTTCGACATTAAGCTCAGCCATATCCGGCTCGACTTGAATTTGGCTTACGCCCATGGTTTCGATATGGGGAAAGTCCACATCGGCAGCCACTGCGGTGGCTGTAAATACACCAGAGAAAAGACCACCAGCCACTAATACAGCTAAAAGAGAATGCTTCATTATTAACTCCAACTAAATCATTTAAGGCGAGACTGCCTTGATTCTAATGCGATGGCTATCAGCTAAAAGTGTGACTCGCCATCTGCTAGCCATACAAACGAATCATACAAACTATCCCTATAAACGCGGGTAAACATAAAAAGGGTTACTTTTTTTAAAACTTTTTAAATTGGCAAAACTTATCAGCCTATCGCTAAAATCCTCTTCCACAAGCACTCAAGCTACAGTTGTGACTTTCCATACGAGCACGCATACGAGCCAGTCAGTCTCTAACTGGTAGAAACGCGCTCTTAGCTGTACACTTTTCACCCAAAGACACTGTACCTTTTAATCACTTCAGGTATAATCCGCGCTCTTTTTACGGCGCTCTTTTATCAGCATCAGCGAGACACCATGACAGTTGAAACTTTTCATCCTAAGCAAACTACCACGCTTGAGACCCCTGCCAAAACATTGGAAGCCGCCAGTGCTGACTCTGTTAATACGGGCAATGCTGCCACAGGCAATCGCATCGGTTTTGTGTCTTTAGGTTGTCCAAAAAACCTCGTGGACTCAGAGCGCATTCTGACCCAATTACGCATCGACGGCTATGAAGTCACCAACAGCTACGACAATGCCGATCTGGTAATCGTTAACACCTGTGGTTTTATCGACGCTGCGGTTGAAGAATCCTTAGATGCGGTGCGCGAAGCCCTAGAAGAAAACGGCAAAGTAATCGTAACGGGCTGTTTAGGCGCTAAAGAAAACCAAATCCGTGAAGTGCACCCAGATGTGCTCGAAATCACTGGCCCACACAGCTACGAAGCCGTGTTAAAGCATGTACACAAGTACGTGCCAAAACCAGAACACAACCCATTTACCTCGTTAATCCCACAAACTGGGGTTAAGTTAACGCCTAAGCATTACGCTTACTTAAAAATTTCAGAAGGTTGCGACAACCGTTGTACCTTCTGCATCATCCCTGCACTGCGTGGCGATTTAGATAGCCGTCCAGCGGGTAGCGTATTAGATGAAGCCAAACGTTTAGTTGAAGCTGGCGTACAAGAAATTTTAGTCGTGAGCCAAGACACCTCTGCCTATGGTAAAGACAAGGGCGGCCGCACCGATTTTTGGAACGGTATGCCAGTTAAGCAAGACATCACCAGCCTTGCTCGCCAACTGGGCAAGATGGGCGCATGGGTACGCTTACACTACATCTACCCATACCCATGGGTTGACGATCTGATCCCATTAATGGCCGAAGGTTTAATTCTGCCTTACTTAGACATTCCAATGCAGCACGCCAGCCCACGCATCCTGAAGATGATGAAACGCCCAGGCCGTGTTGACCGTCAGTTAGAAGCTATCCAACGTTGGCGCGAAATCTGCCCAGATTTGGTGATCCGCTCAACCTTTATCGTGGGCTTCCCTGGTGAAACCGAAGAAGACTTCGAAATGCTGCTCGACTTCCTGCGTGAAGCGCGCCTCGACCGCGTAGGCTGTTTCAAGTACTCAGAAGTGGAAGGCGCTGTCGCCAACACCATCGCTGAACTTATCAGTGAAGAAGTGAAGGAAGACAGATACCACAGATTTATGGAAGTCCAAGCCGAGATCAGCGCTGAGCGTTTAGCCCGTTTCGTTGGCCGTACTATGGATATTCTGATCGATGACGTAGACGAAGAAGGCGCGATTGGCCGCAGCTTCGCCGATGCCCCAGAAATCGACGGCATGGTATTTATCAACGGTGAAACTGAACTCGAACCCGGCATGTTAGTTCGCGCGGTGATCACTCACTCGGACGAGCACGATCTGTGGGCCGAGTTAGTGGATGCCGATGCAGAGGATGAAGTCGAGGCTTAAGCCTTCAAATCATTCAAGTTTTAATAAGACGAGCCACAATCTCAATTGTGGCTCGTCTTTTTATGGGCAAAAGCAGGCGAATCCTCTCAATAGGTGAAGGTTAACTCTCAATAGTTGAAGGTTAACTCTCAATAGTTGAAGGCTAGATAGTGCGACAAAAGGGATTGAAAAGGAAATCGCAAGGCAATGTGAGGGAGGAGTCTAGCAGGGATTAAATGAGCAGGATTAACGCGGCAAAAACGTTAAAACATCATCCCCATAAAGTCGAAAGGGGTATCGCCCCTGTGCTGATACCCCTTTCGGTTTGCTGCTTTACGGTTATAAGACCCTTTGCCCTTTTTCGGCTTTTCGGTACGCATCCGAAATAACGGACTGGTCACCAGCGCCTTAAGTGCATTGTCTGTAATGGTGCCGCGACCATTTTCATGCTCTTGCACACTCTGGGCTGTTACTTTTGCCACATTTACCTTCGTCATAATGACTCCTCAATTAATCCTCAATTCATCCTATATTGGTCAAGGGCCAAGTTAATCATTCTCAGCCAGCGGCGACACTATAAACCAATCTAAAAAGATGTACAGAGTTTGTGCAAAACCGCAAAGAATCGCTCTTTTTATTATCAAAAAGTATGATAGATTAATCCAACAAAAATAATACATTAGGCTAACAAGCCTTCATTTTAAGTCGCTATTTAGCGATACGATTACCCTTTGTAATCACAGGATAGGGAGTGATTAATTTTGCCGTTTGCAGTGATTTATCGGCCATTACTGAGCCTACTTTGCCTATTACTCATCCTATCCCCCAGCCTAGCGCAGGCTTTTTCAAGCTCTGAGTGTGTTATTAGCATGGGCTATCGCACCAGTGAACGCCGCCCCTTTATCGAACAGGAACCTAATAACCAAGGGTTTTACTACGATATTTACCAAGTCGCGGCCGAAAGAGTGGGATGTAAATTACGGGTAATTCGAGCACCTAAACTGCGTATTTTGCGGGATCTCAAACTCGGAAATATCGATTTTTATCCTGGGCTGCATTTTAGTGAAGAACGTGCCCAATTTACCTATTTTATTCCTAACGGTCTGTCGGAGCGCATTATTGGAATTAGCCGAGCGGGTGCGGCAAATGTTGGTTCATTAGAGCAGTTATCACAGAGCGGTATGACGCTATTAATCGCCCCGGGCAGCTACGACTTTAATGGTATATCCGAAACTATGTCGGTCCGTAAACCGCCTGAACTCAATGTGCCTAAGGCCTTAGATTACCTTATTAGTGGCCAAGGGGACTTTTTTATCTACGATCAAGCAACCATCAGTTATTACCTTAAAAATCGAGATACAAGCCAATTTAAGCTACACCCTAATTGCTGCCAGCAACCTCAAGCTATGTATCTGGGATTTTCGAAAAAAAGCCGCCATTTTCGTGGGCAACATAACCCTAACTATCGCGCCGATCTTCCCTTAAGTCCGAATAACAGCCCAAGCATACTCGCTGAAGATTCAAAGGCCTATGAATTTGCCAAAGCACTCGCCGCCATGGATGCAGAAGGGGAAACCCAGCGGATCTACTTTAATCACTTCGGTTAATCCTAGGGCGCGTTAAACAACGCCGCTTATTATCCTCACATTGGCGCTAGCTTATCCTCATCTTGGTGCTAGCGAGAACTTCAGGCCGCTATTTCAGCTTTATCTTTATAAGCTCTGCGACAATATGCCGCACTTGTCACACTTAGATGATCTTTATAATGCAGCGCAATTTATCTAAGTGAATGGAAGACAATAAGATGGCTGCAAACGCTTCAACTATTCCCCACGGCTTTAAATGCTCCGCAATCGCCAGCGCGCTGACCTTAGCATTAGGCGCTTCAGTTGCCTCACAGGCCATGGCCGACGAGACAAATCAAACTCAAATTGAACGTATTCAAGTCCATGGCGAACAGAGTATTGGCCGTAATGCCTTAGGCTCGGCCGATGCTTTGCTAAAAGACCAAGGCGTCGATTTCTCCGAAGCGGGCGGCGTTTCTGCCTTGCCCGTACT
The DNA here is from genome assembly GCF_000282755.1 of Shewanella sp. POL2. Taxonomy (NCBI): domain Bacteria; kingdom Pseudomonadati; phylum Pseudomonadota; class Gammaproteobacteria; order Alteromonadales; family Shewanellaceae; genus Shewanella; species Shewanella sp. POL2. The sequence continues at coordinate 10,193 of NZ_AKZL01000095.1, read as the reverse complement.
CAATGGCATGATGGGCGATCGCATTAAAGTGTTAGTCGATGGCGCAGATATCACCGCCTCCTGTGCCAACCAAATGAACCCACCACTTTCCTACGTTTCCGCTAACCAAATCAGCTCGGTAGAAGTGGTCGCGGGCGTGTCCCCTGTCAGTGCGGGCGGTGACAATATCGCCGGAGTGATTAAGGTTAATAGCCTCAATCCAAAGTTTAACGACAGCGAAAACCTCAGCTTTGAAAGCGGTGAAATCTCATCGGGATACCGCAGCACCAGCGATGCATTCCTACTCGGCGCTAAGGCAGGGATTGCCAGTAAGGACTTAAGTTTCAGCTATCAAGGCGCCTATGAAGACGCCAATAGCTACCACGATGGTCACGGCGATAAAGTACTCGATACCCTCTATCGCGCCCAAAACCATGCGTTAACAGCGGCATGGCGCGATGACACACAACAACTGGCGATTAAGCTAACGCACCAGGCAATTCCATTCCAAGGTTTTCCTAACCAATACATGGATATGACGGATAACAAGAGCTACGGTGCCCTAGTCCGCTATCTGCGGGATTTAGACAACGACGGCGAGTTTAGTGCCCAGTTAAACTGGCACAGTGTGAAGCATGAAATGGGCTTCTTCACCCCAGAAAAAACCGGCAAGATGCCAATGAATACAGAGGGTAGCGATTACAGCTACCAACTGCATTGGCGCCTACCCATGGGCGATAACAGCACGCTACTCATCGGTCAGGAATTTTATAACTATCAACTCGATGATACTTGGCCAGCTGTGCCCGGCACTATGATGGCACCCAATGACTATATCAATATCAATGACGGTGAACGCCGCCGCGCCGCAGTTTATGGCGAGTGGCAGCAAAACCTCACGCCACTCTGGTGGTTGTCTGCTGGGGTGCGTTATGAATATGTCACCACAGATACGGGCGAAGTGCAGGCTTACAGCAATATGCCCATGATGGGCATGCCCAATGTGGATGCCGAGGCGGCAAAAGCCTTTAATGCCATGGATAGAAGCCGTGACGATAACCTTATCGATGCTACGCTGCTGGCGCGTTATCAGCTATCGGCCAAACAACAATTGGAATTTGGCTTAGCCCGTAAAAACCGCGCACCAAACCTGTACGAGCGTTACAGCTGGGGCCGCGGCGTGATGGCAACCACTATGATTGGCTGGTATGGCGACGGTAACGGCTATGTCGGCAACCCCGATCTTAAGCCCGAAACGGCGCATACTCTGAGCGCGGCCTACAAGTTTAATGGCGATGAATGGCAATTCTCTACCACGGCTTGGTATAGCGCGGTGACAGACTATATTGATGCCGAGGTGATTGGCAGCTTTAACCGTACTGGCCTTGCCAGTGGTAAACGCAATATCCTTAAATTCACCAACGAAGATGCCAATTTATATGGCGCTAAGTTTAGTGCGGTCTACCTATTAGCCAATACCGACAGCGGTAAATGGCAGATGCAGGGTAAGCTCGATATCACCCGCGGCGAGCGTGATGAGGGTAATGAGCCACTTTATCAAATCAAACCGCTACAAACCGAGTTAGCCCTTAGCCATCAACTGGGTGATTGGGAAAACCGCCTATCATGGCAATGGGTAGCGACTAAGGATAAAGTCGATGAGCGCCGTTTAGAAAATGAGACCGACAGCTATTCGCTGTTAAATTTAAGCAGTAGTGTTAAATGGCAAGAGCTGAGTTTAACCTTTGCAATCAACAACCTGCTTGATACTTACTACGAACTACCACTGGGTGGTGTCAACCTTGCCGAATTTAAGGCTGATAGTACTGGTGGCTTTAGCCAAGTCGCAGGCTCGGGTCGCTCATTTGAATTAAGTGCCAGCTACAAATTCTAATGAGCACCGCCGCTAACAAGTGGCAATGCTATTTAGGGCGGGTCAGTTAAATCAAAAAGGGCAAATGCAGCTGCATTTGCCCTTTTGTGTTTCAATTGACTGAACCGTTATATGCCGATGGCTAGTTACCCGCGACCTTCATCTCGGATAATAAGATCCCGCCCGTGCGGATAGATGAACGTAAATCGAAGTCCTTACTGACCGCCTGAATCCCACGGAACATATCCTTAAGATTGCCAGCAATGGTAATTTCTTCAACGGGGAACTGGATTTCACCATTTTCGACATAAAAACCAGCGGCGCCACGGGAATAATCCCCCGTCACCATATTCACGCCTTGGCCCATCACTTCTGTGACAATCAAGCCAGTGCCCATGCCTTTGACTAACTCATCGAAACTTTGGCCAGTGTGCGCCAGCGTCCAGTTGTAAATGCCGCCCGCATGACCTGTGTTAGGTAGGCTCAATTTGCGCGCCGAATAACTGGTTAGTAAATAGGTTTCTAATATGCCACTGTCGATGATGCGTCTATCTTGGGTCGCCACACCTTCGCTATCGTAGTTGGCACTGGCGAGTGCGCCTAATAGATGCGGCTGCTCTTCAATGCTGAACCAGTCAGGGAAGATTTGGGTGTGAATGGCATCGAGTAAGAAACTTGATTTACGATACAAACTACCGCCACTGATGGCACCAATCAAATGGCCGATTAAGCCAGTCGCAATCTCTGGCGCCAGTAATATTGGCAAACGGGTGGTGGCAATCTTACGTGCCCCTAAACGGCTCACGGTTTTCTCGGCGGTTTTTAGCCCCACCAATTCAGGTGAAAGCATCTCATTGAATTTACGGGCGATAGTGTAATCGTAATCCCGCTGCATATTTCCGTCACTGTCTTCACCGATCACGCTGCAACTTAAGCTATAGCGCGAGCTGCAATAGCCATTTAAGAAGCCGTGGCTATTACCGTAAACCTTAACCGACGTATGGGCGTTTGCACTGGCGCCGTCAGAATTATTGATGCGCGGATCGGCATCGAGCGCCGCGGTTTCGGCGCGAATGGCCAATTGGGCTAATTCGTCCGGGGAAATATCTTCAGGATAATAGAGTTTAAGATCGCGGATCTCAGTCGCCATTAAGGCTTTATCGGCTAAACCGCTAAACGGGTCGGCCGAGGTGTAACGGGCGATATCATCTGCCGCTTTAACCGCAAGAGCAATGGCTTCAGGACTGAGATCTGAGGTAGATGAACTGCCCTTGCAACCATCGCGATAAACCGTAATACCGAGGGCGCCATCTTTATTAAACTCTACCGTTTCAACTTCCTTTAAACGGGTTGAAACCGATAATCCCTGTTGTTTACTGATCGCCACTTCAGCGGCATTTGTCCCTAATTTATTCGCATATTCGAGGGCCACAGCAACCGCATCTTTCAGCGCGGTCAATTCACTATCGATTCTGTTCAAAGACACAAAGCAACTCTTTCGTTATAGGCAATGCCGCTAGCATAACAAACACCTATCCCATTCTCATTATTTATTGCGCGCTTTACTGATTGAATCGCGCTTTAACTAGGCGAATTTTGGCGGGAGATGTTATTATTAGCGCGTTATTTAACTGAGGTTTTATCTATATGAAGATTGTTGGTGATTCAGAACATTTTAAACAGCCCTATGACAGTAACGACGATTATGTCAGTAAAACTGAGGATAAGCGTGACTGCGAAGCGGCTCAAAAAGTCGGTATGGAACTGGTCTCACTCAGCAAAACCCAGCTAGATAAAATCGAGCTGGACGAGCACTTGTACGACAGCATTCAGCAAGCTCATAAGATTAAGCCAAAGACCGAAGCCTATCGCCGCCATATGCAGTATATCGGCAAGCTGATGCGTAACGTCGATATTGAACCTATCAAGGCATCGCTCGCGGTCGTGCTTAACAAAAACAGCAACGAAACCGCCAAGTTGCAAATGTTCGAGAAAATGCGTGAGCGTTTACTCACCCAAGGCGACGGTGAAATCCAAACCTTAGTGGAACATTACCCACAGTTGGACAGACAAAAACTGCGTACCTTAGTGCGCCAAGCAACCAAAGAGCTGGCGAAAGGTCCTGAGTCTAAATCCTCAAAAGAGCTGTTTAAATATTTACGCAGCGAAATCCAAGACTAGCGTGTTGAGTTTTTGAGATTACATTTTACTGTTCAAGCAAGCTCTAGCTCGCGAAGCGAGGGATAACACACCGTTATTCAGCTCAAATGACGGGCGGCTCTTATGATTAAAAGTAAGAGTAAGAGCTTGCCAGAACACCCTCTTGGCCAACATATGGCTGCAAAATAACCCTGAAAGTCAACACGCCCCAATCCCCGCACTTCAGAATATAGCCTTAGGCGCTAGGCGCGATTTAGCAAAAGTTAATGTTTCTAACCTTGCTTTATATGGGTCAACAAAACTGGGAAAATTTTATCCACGAGTTTTGCAAATGAACAACATGGCGTCTCCAGTCGGCGTAAAAAAATGTCGTTCACTCTTAAGCGAACGACATTAGCATACCTCAGTGCTGTTACTTTATGAGTCAATACCTTAGTTAACTCTGTAACTCTACCGCTTTGCGCAAACGTAGGCTGCGCAGCGCTAAGTACAACATCCCTACAGCTCCCCAAATTAAGCCAAGTTCTAAGGACTGAGGCTCGAGGTTTATCCACAGCACACCAATGGTCGCCGCACCACACAGGGGCAAGATGAAATACTGCAAATGTTCCTTAAGGGATTGATTACGTTTTTCTTTAATATAAAACTGCACTATCACCGACAGGTTAACAAAGGTAAAGGCAACTAAGGCGCCGAAATTTACCAAAGCCAAGGCCATTTCTAAATCAAATGACACCGCCGAAAGCGCCAGTAACCCCACCAGAATCACGTTAAATGCCGGAGTACGCCATTTAGGGTGAACATAACCAAAACCTTTATTGGGTAGCATATTGTCGCGCCCCATCACATAGAGGATGCGCGCCACCCCCGCATGAGCCGCCATGCCCGATGCTAGCACCGCAATCGTTGTCGCCACCAGCACGATAGACTGGAATAAATTGCCGCCCACATATAGCGCTATCTCAGGCAGCACAGCGTCTAACTGCTGGAAGCGAGAAATATCAGGGAAATAGAGTTGTAAGAAATAGGACACGCTCACAAAAATCACCCCGCCAATCAGCGCTGTAAGTACAATGGCGCGGGGGATCACTCGCTTAGCGTCCTTGGTTTCTTCACTCAATGAACTTAAGCCATCAAAGCCTAAGAAGGAGAAACACAGAATGGTTGCACCGGTAAAGAGCGGCGCTAAGGTTATCTGCTCCGAATAGAATGGACGCACGCTGGCAATGACCCCTTCACCTTCGCCAAGGGACAAGCTATGGGCCATTAAACCGATGAAGACTAAGATAATGGCTATCTGAGCAAATACAATAACGCCATTAAAATTCGCAACTAAATCAATGCCTCTCAGGTTGAGTACCGTCATGATGGTGACTAAACCAAAGATGAAAATCCAAGGCTCCACGTTGGGGAACATGGCAGTAAGGTAGATTTTGGCCAATAGCATGTTGATCATCGGCATAAACATGTAATCGAGTAGCGATGACCAACCCACCATAAAACCGACATTTGGGCTAAAGGTTTTTTGGGCATAGGTATAAGCCGACCCCGCATAGGGATATTTACGCACTAAATGACCGTAGCTAAAAGCGGTAAACAGGATACCCGCTAATGCGAGCAAGTAAGAGGTGGCCACGTGGCCAGAGGTGATCTCAGAGACAATTCCGAAGGTGTCAAACACGGCCATAGGCGTGAGGTAAGCGAGCCCCATCACAACCACTTGCCATAGATTAAGGCTTTGCTTTAAGCTCGGTTTTTGTTGGCTCATATACCACCTCCGAGTGCCGTCGGTGGAATGACTAACGCAACATCTTGATTGACGGCAATGACCGAAAATCCGGTAAACAACAGCCCCATTGAATTGTCCTCAGTAAAGTAGGTTCAAGCGAACCTCGTATCATTTCCGGATGTTTACCGGCCTCTATTGGTTTAAAACCCATATATTCAAAAAGAAAATAACCGAGGCAATGAATACCTCGGTTATTTTTTCGGCGCGCATTTTCGCCCAAAACAGGGTAGAAGACAACCCAATAAGCGCATTAAGTGCCTTTTATGTGTCCTAGATTAGGGCATGTTGACGTTTCGAGATTAGATTTTGTTCGTTCTGGCAAGCACGTGCTCGCGAAACTAGGAATGATGTGTCGTTATTCTACTCAAATGACGAGCGGCTCTTATGACAGAAAGTAAGAGCAAGGGCTTGCCAGACGAACCCTTCGGGCAGCATTTGGCTGGCTTTTCTGCAGCGTTATCATCCGTTTGTGTAGAATAACTACACTGCACGGACTTTGCCTTGCATAAAGCTGCAAAAATACCCCTGAAACGTCAACACGCCCTAACAATGGCAACAATATCTGTAGAAAAATAACTCAACACAGGCAAGAAACGAGCGAATCTAAAGCCTATATCGATGTTTGTAATACATTTGCTCGGCGTTTAATCCCTAAAATGGCAAGGCCAAAAAATGCCGCAAATAAACCCCAAAGCTGTAACCACTTTGGCAGTACACTTGCCCACGTCGCGCCCATTTGGTTCAGCTCCAACATCCCCATAATGGCGGGCACCGCAGGGATAATCTGCGAGCCCAGCACAAGCGGCTCAGGGATTAAGGCAATCGGCCAGACAAAGCCTGAGACAAACAGGATCGGCATTGAAATTAATAGCAATACTTGAGTCGGCAAATCGCGGCGGGTAAACAAGGTGCTCATCGCAACTCCGGCCGCCGCTGTCGCCAGTAAAAACGGTAATAGCCACAGTGCGACCAGGCCAAAGCGCGCTTGAATACTCACGTTATACCAGTGATAGCAATAGCCCACATAAAAGCTGGTAAACACCATATAAATCAGCATAAAGGCTAAAATTCGACCGCAAACCAATTGCAGCGGCGACACCTGTTGCCAATAACCCTGATGACGCCACTGGCCTGCACCTAAAATGCCAGTACCGATCAGCAATGTTTGATGCAGGATCAGTAAAAATAACCCCGGCACGACATAAGGTGTATAGCCTAGGCTTGGGTTAAACGCAGGAACACTATTTAAGTGCAGCGAGTTGAGGTTCTGCTCGGCCTCTTTAGGATTTTTCCCCTGGGCGAGCATGCCAATCCATTGAATTTGTTTACCGGCATCCATCCCCGCACTGACAAGACCTTCGGCCACAGCGGAGTAAATCAAGAAGTAACTGGCATCACCGCCGTAGCTTAAGGTTACGCCCTTACCGAGCAACAAATCGCGGCGAAATCCTTCAGGGATCACCAATAAACCGTGCGCCTTACCCGTTTCGATAAAGCGTTTCGCCTCGGAGATAGAGCCGACTTGGCCTATCACTTGGATTTTTGCACTGGCATCCGCATGGCGAATAAGTTGACGACTCAGGGAAGAATGGTCTAAATCCACCACGATAAGCTGCTGTTCTGTTGGGACTTGGTGCAAATAAGGCAAGGGATAGAGCACCGAATAAAACAGCACACCGCCAAATAGGGTCACAGCGATAGCCTTATCGCTAATAATCGCCTTTAATTCAGTGAGCACTAACTGCCATAAATTCATGTTATTGCCCCTTCACTGATAGAGATGTATCGGTGTCAGCCGCTACCGAATTGGGGGTTACCGTTATCGGCAGTAGTTTGCTCGCCAAGGCATAAATCACGGGGAGCAGGCAAATAAATCCCCAATAACTACTCAATTGCTGCGCCATCGTTGACCAAGTAGCACCATAACTGACCACGCTCACATGGGATTCAATATAATGGCTCGATGGCATAATGAGCCGCCACCACTGGGCAAGTTGTGGCATTTCGTGGGTAGGAAAAGTGATCCCCATAAAGGCAAAGGCTGGTGCAAATAATGCGGTACAAAAACTGATGACCCGCGCGCTATCACGCATCAGCACAAACACCAGTAACACCAAACTCCATACCGCCAACAGCATGATCAACTGGGCAAACAGCAGCAGCGCTATACTGCCCGCAAAAGGCAGGGCCAGATACAAATACAACCAAGCGAGGATAAACCCGCCTTGCAGCATCAAGATAGGGGTAAACAACAGGATCTTAGCCAACACCTTAGGCCAAAAATGCTCGTTCAATTGATTGGAGGTCCCCTCCTCTGACTGCGCGGCATTAAGGTGTAACTCGCGATTTAAGCTGTTAGCCATCACCAGCATAGATAACAACTGCCAAAGGGCTACCAATACCGGCGGCACTAAAAAGCCAATGTAGTTATTGTTACGATTAAACAATGCCGTGGTCTGGCTTTTGACCGGGCTTAAATTCACCGCCACTTGTGATTTTGGTGTGCCCGTCATCAGTTGCTTAAGGCCTGCGACCTGCAACAACCCATCGCCGAGACTCAACTGAATTTGACTCGACAACAGCTTACCCACCAACAAAAACTGGCTGTTGTAGCGCACATCGATTGTGGGTGTATGGCCGGTAAGCAAATCCTTTTTCATATCATAGGGAAATACTACCACCGCATAGACCTGCGCCTGCTGCATGGCCTCGACGGCCGAGGAGAGATCGGTAAAACTCTGGGGATCGGTCACAGGATTGGCTTTGAGTTGACGGGTCAGCATCCGGCTGAGTTGGCTATGGTCTTGATCAACAATCGCCACGGGTAACTGCCGCGGTAAACCCGCACTAAATAACCACCACAGGCACAAAATCCCCAGCAGCGGAATGTAACTGATAAGGGCTAGTTGCCAAGGATCGCGCCATAGCGCCTTAAGCTCGCGGCGCACCAATGCCATGAACAACGCCATAAAGCCTACGGAGGCAGACTCTGTCGCATCGGCGTTAGTGACATGCTCGCTCAATGGCTTAGGCTCGCTCGGTAACTTGGTCACAGTCGTTACTCTGCACTAAGCAGCACAGACATACCGACGCGCAGATCAGCAATTGGCGCCGTTGGGCGTAATTCAACCTCAAAGGTGCGCATATCAAAATCGTGGCCGCTTTCGGTCGAACGCCAAGTCGCAAAATCCCCCATCACACTGATATGGGAGACAGTAAACTCTACCGTTTTATCCAGCGCTGGCAGCGTTAATTGCAGTTTATCGCCCTTTTTAAAACGCTTTAGTTGGTCTTCACGTACTTGGAATACCGCCCAAGCGTCCTGCATATCAATCAGACTCACCACAGGGAAACCACTCGGCGCCAGTTCACCTGCTTGCAATAATACTTCGCTAATTTCCCCAGATTTAGGCGCACGCATTTGGCTATCAGCCATAATGGCACTGACTTCTTTCACCGCGCCTTCGGCCATACGCGCATTCCCCGCCGCAGCAGCTTTGGTTTCGACCCGCGCGCCTTCTTCAGCCATTTGATACATGGCTAACGCCGCTTGTTCTGTGTATTTTGCCGCTTGCCACTGGGTAAAGGCTTCATCGCGTTTTTGCCGTGCGGCAACACCTTCGGCAAATAAATTTTCGACGCGGGTATAGGTGGTTTTTGCCAGTGTTGCCGCCGCTTGCGCCTTAAGCCATTGCTCTTTAGCTGCCATCACTTCTTGGCTACGGGCACCATTATTTGCCTCTTGTTGTAAGGCTTTAGCGGCATCACGGCCGCCTTCGGCCTGCATCAACTTGGCATCCAATTCTGGGCTATGAATGGCAAATAACAAATCACCTTCATTGACACTATCGCCACGGCGCACAAGCACTTGCTCGACCCGCCCTGGCACCTTAGAGGATACGTTATATTCGCGGGCTTCAATCTGCCCCTGCAACACACTCGGCTTTGGGCTATAAGCCAGTTTGAGCCCATAGGCTAAAATAAGGCCTAATGCGACCAACGCCGTGAGAGCAAGAATTCTGTTAGCGCGCATTGATAGTCTCCTGCGATTGAGTGCCTGTGGCACTGCGACCGATAAATTCATCTAATTGACCACTGATGGCCATTAATCTGGCATAGGCTTGCACATAGCGATAACTGGCACCGAGCTGCTGGGTTTTAACGGCGCTCAGTTTTAATTCGGCATCGACCCTATCGATAGAGGTTGAAAGCCCTTGATTAAAGGCGATTTCCCTTAAACGCAGGTTCTCGGTGGCCAGTTCGAGTGAGGTATTCAGGGCCTTGAACTCTTCTTCGGCCTGTAATAACTGGCGGTAACTTTGGTCGAGCAGCAAACTTAAGTCTTGGCGTGTCTGCGCCTTAGTGTAACGGGCTTGCAGCAAGGCACTCTTA